>CALFMA010000465.1 GCA_937880065.1 uncultured Ruminococcus sp. | reverse complement strand
ACACAAAAATCATTTGACGCCGGGCTTTACATCCAGATACAACGTGAACAAGCTGGTTTATTTTGAACGATTTGAAGATGTCAAGCAAGCAATACAGCATGAAAAAAGATTGAAAGAATTGGAAGATTTGGATTTAAAAGCAAGACAGGAAGAAGATTTGAAAAGAAAAATAAGAAAAAATCAGCTTAATTTGCAATACCGCAGAAATGTTATATCATTTTATATAGGTTTGATAATTATTTTTGTAATATTGGCAATTATCTTTGTCGTTATTCCTGATACCTTAATGTCAGTAAAGATAAAATGTGGAATATTTATTGTGGTTGCTTGCGGTGGTATGATTATTTTATCATATTTCTTCGGTCGCTGTCCTCATTGTGATGAACTTATTAATATTAGTTTTTACATGATGCATTGTCCGTACTGCGGCGAAAATCTGGAAGTTTCAAAATCCTTGACTCAGATTGAGAAAAAAAGACAGGCTGAAAACGAAAAACAAAATATATAACAGCTTAGGGGTAAGCTTTTATATAAAGACATAATTACACAGACATAATTTATAACGAACTTTAAGTGACGGAAGGAATTAAATGGTATAGGTTATTGGAAAAATGGGCAACGACATAAGGGGTAACGTGACATAGGATTATTGGCAACGGGGTATGACATCAGGTTAGCGACAAACCTCAGATATAGGGTTTGGGGAAACTCTAAGGGGTAACGATATAGGTATGATTGGGATTGACAAAAGGGGAAAGACAATAAAGGCGGAATTTCAGGGGTGAAGTTCCGCAATGACAAAATGAGCGAAGGTATAAGATATAGAAAAGGGAATTGATGATATAGGGCAGGGGATTTGCCTAAAGGGGAATGTCTAAAGGGAACCTCTAAAAACCTCCCTCACGGCAGACTTCCTATGACATATATCATTTACTGCGTTGACAAACCTTGCAATACACAAAGTATTACTGCGGTTTGCCGCCTTGTAACTGACATATGTCATATACGGAATTCTGCTCGTGTTCCGGTTTTTAGAGAACCCCAAAAGAAAGAAGGTTTTTTAAATGGCAAATGAAAAAAGTCTGAAAATATTAATCGTTGACGACGATAAAAATATATGCGATCTCCTCCGTCTTTATCTTGAAAAGGACGGCTACAGCGTAATTCTCTCCCACGACGGCGAGGAAGCTGTTGTTAAATTTAATGCCCTGAAGCCTGATATGGTTCTTCTCGACATTATGCTCCCCGGTATTGACGGCTGGCAGGTTTGCCGTGAAATCCGCAAAAAGTCAAATGTGCCGATTATTATGATTACCGCTAAGGGCGAAACAATTGATAAGGTTATCGGTCTTGAACTTGGTGCTGATGACTATATCGTAAAGCCTTTCGACGCAAAGGAAGTTATCGCTCGTATCAACGCTGTTACACGCCGTGTGGGCAATATTAACGTAGAGCCGGAGGTTAAGGAAGTTCGCTATGAGAAGCTTTCTGTCAATATGACACGCTATGAACTCAAAGTTAACGGAAAGATTATCGACACACCTCCTAAGGAGCTTGAACTTCTCTATTACCTTGCTGCTAATCCCAACAGAGTATATACAAGAGATCAGCTTCTTGACGAAGTATGGGGATTTGAATACTACGGCGACTCCAGAACAATTGACGTTCACATTAAAAGACTCCGTGAAAAGCTTGAGGGTATTTCCGAAAAATGGGCTTTGAAAACCGTTTGGGGCGTAGGATATAAATTCGAGGCAGAAGAGGAAGAATAATTCCCTGCCTGATTTAGGGGGCAGTCTGTCTGTCCCCTCATTTATTGCACATATTGCATACCGACATAAGCTTATACATAAAGGAAGTGAATGCCTTGAAAGCCAGAAACAGTTCATATTATCAGATGTTCAGACTGACTATAGTCATTGTTGCATCGGTGCTTATTCTTCTTGGAGTGTTTGTAACCAATATAAGTTCGCATTTTTTTCGCAAGGAACAGCTTGAAAAGGTAAAAGCATCGGGAGATTTGTTTATAAGCTGCATTACTGATGAATACTCACGGGATAAGAACAACTATATCCAGAGTGCAAACTATCTTTGCGAAAAAATTTCCTGTGAACAGGAAGTGCGTATTTTCCTTTTTAATAGTGATGGCATTTGTATTTCATCTCACGACGGCGATTTGTCAAAAAAGCTGAATCGTTCCACTATATCAGAGCTTGAAAAGGACGATATTCTTGGATTAAGTTCAAAATATCTCTCGCAGAGCGTTCCGTCATTCAACTACATTACAAAGGCATTTTTCCGTGAAAATGACGGAAAATATACCCCTATGTATGTTTTGGCGGCTGGTACAACAGAAGAATCCGAAATTTTCATAATAACTACAGTTGCATTATACAGCACCTTTGCACTTATATTTTTCATTGGCTGTTTTCTTGTTTTAAGACGAAAATTAAAGGCTACTCTGCAATTTGAGGAGGAATTTCTCCGAATTTTAGAGGAATATTCCAAGGATAACTTTGCAGAAAAGCTTTCCACGGATATTTCCCCGAATTTCAAACGTATCTGCGACCTTGTCAACACTCTTGCATCGAATGTTGAAAAAAGCGAGGAAACAAGCAGCACATTTATTTCAAATGTATCCCACGAACTTCGTACACCTATGACAACCATAGGCGGATTTGTGGATGGTATTCTTGACGGTACAATCAAAAAAAGCCGTCAGCAGGAATATCTCATTCTTGTATCACAGGAAATTCAGCGTCTGCGAATTCTCATAAGTTCAATGCTCAATATGAGCCGATTTGAAGCAGGTACTCTCCGCCCGAATTTTCAGGAAACGAACCTCACAGAGCTTGTTATCAAAGTTGTGCTGATGTTCGAAAAGCGTATTGAGGAGAAAAAGTTAGAGATTGAGGAACTTGACAGCAGCCGACTTTTTGCAGTTGTTGACGCTGACCTTATGCAGCAGGTTATTTATAATCTCGTTGAAAATGCCGTAAAATTCGTAAATGAAGGCGGTACATTGTCATTTACCTTTGAGGAAAAGGAAGATATGTGTACTGTAGGCATAAAAAATACAGGTGAAGGACTTAAAGATTCCGAAATAGAGCAGGTTTTCAACCGATTCTATAAAACTGATTCCTCCCGTGGAAAGGATAAGACGGGTCTTGGACTTGGTTTGTCAATTTCACGTAAAATCGTACATCTTCACAACGGTCACATTGTTGTAAAGAGTGTTTACGGCGAATATACGGAATTCCTTGTGCAGATTCCAAAGGACTGCACCAAAAAAGATAAAGATAAACAGAATTAAGGAGCAATTATGGACCGCAGAGAAAATTTATTCAATGAACTGGAAAGGGAAAATTTAATTCCCCCGATAGAGCAAAATCCACAGCCGACTGATTTAAACGGGCAGCAATATAATGCTAATCAGCCTGTACAGAACAGCTACCCGCAGCAAAACGGCTATCCACAGCAAAATCAGCAGCAGCCACGACCAAACGCCTACCCACAGCAAAATCCGCAGCAGCCACGACCAAACGGTTACCCACAGCAGAACCCTAACGGCTATCAGCAATATAATGCTAATTCACAGCAATACAGATACAATTCGTATCAGCAGCCTATAACTCCCGAACAGGTAGCTGAGGCTGAATTCAAGGAAATAAAAAAGCGCAGCCGCCGTGAAACTACAATAGTTGTGACGTTTATCGTGTTGACAATCGTAGCTGCCGCTATCGGAATTACAGGCATTGTGTACGATGTTGTAACAAGCAAGGACAGAATACCAACTATCCACAACTCCGACAAGGTTGTTATTTTCCAGAATTCCAAGCCGGAGGAATCGGATAAAATAGCAGAGCAGCTTGATGAATTCGGCAGATATTCCACCGAGGGTGCAGCTGCGGCGGTAAGGGAATCAATTGTGGAAATTTACACATATAACGACGCTTTCCACAACAAACTCAACGGTACAGGTTCAGGTGTTGTCCTCAACAATGACGGATATATTGTTACAAATGCCCATGTTCTTAAAGCAGACGGATTTCACGATGTCCACACCGCTGACGGCAAGGTTCATTCCGCTGTCATTGTGGGCAGAGATTCAAAAACTGATATTGCCGTTCTGAAAATAAATGCATCGGACCTTGTTCCTGCAACTCTCGGCGATTCCGATGAAGTTGTAGTTGGTGAGGAAGTTATTGCTATCGGAAATCCCGCAGGTCTTACGGGAACTGTCACAAACGGTATTGTTTCCGCAGTAAACCGTGAAATCAGAAGTGATTCCACAGGCTTTGAGATGAACTGTATTCAGACGAATGCCGCTATTTCTCCAGGAAATTCGGGCGGTGCGCTCGTTAATATGTACGGTCAGGTAATCGGAATTACTTCCTCAAAGTATATCAGCGGATTTTACGAGGGACTTGGTTTTGCTATTACAATCAACGAGGCAAAGCCTATTATTGAGGAACTTATCAGCAATGGATTTGTTGGCGGAAGATTCCGTATTGGTATCACTCTTATTGATATGAGTACCGAGGCTAACAGAATGACAATTATGAGTGAGCTTGGCTATGAGCTTCCCAAGAATTTCAAGGGAATTTATATCAACGATATAAGCGAGGATTGCGATATTGCCAATACTGCTCTTGAAATCGGCGATTTTATCACAAAAATTGACGGCGTTCACGTTGAAACATATGACGAACTTTACGATACTATCAGTGCAAGCTACGGTGCAGGAGATACTGTTCCTGCAACTTGTGCAAAGGTTGACAAAGACGGAAATATTGAGGAATACGACATTGAATTCATGCTTATGGAAGACACAAGCGGAGATTATTAAATAAAAAGGGTTCACGAAAAATGTGAACCCTTTTTATTACATCAACCCTTTTGGTCTTATGGTATTTACCCCCGATATGCCGCCAAATGCTCCCGAAATTCCGAGGACTATGAGTTTCACAGGGGAAGTGAATTCCCCCATTTGCAGGGATATTACAAGGATAATCCCGTACATAATCCCACCGCAGATAGCACCCTCAATTAAGCCGAATTTGCGGCGGTATTTTCCGCACAGCCACCCTCCGCAATATCCGCTTACCATAAGGCAGATATATGAAAAAATTCCCGTAAACATCATTCCGTTGAATATAAAATAAGATGCCGCAGAGCATATCATACAGCAGGCAAATCCGCATAGCAAGCCGAATCCCACCGATATGCCGAAGCCGAATAAACCGCTGTCCCACAGCTTTTTCCCATTACGTCCCATAACAAAAAACCTCCCCGAAGTATATTAAATACTATGGGAAGGTTTATTTTTTTATTCCTCGTTATCCTCGGATTTCTTGTTCTTCTTGGACTTTTTCTTGTCGTCTTCGTCAGCGGTTACACCTGCTGATGCAAGCTTAGACTTAGCAGCTGCCTGAGCTTCCTTAGCACGCTCCATTGCAGTTACATTTTCAGCAATTGCCCACTTCTTAATGCGAAGCTTATGACGCTCGCCGCCTGTTTCAATAACAACAGTATCATCACCGATACGGAAAATCATACCAACAATACCGCCGCTTGTAATGATTTCATCGCCAACCTGTAAGCTGTTCTGCATATCCTTAGCTTCCTGCTCACGCTTTTTCTGTGGTCTGATAGCCATAAAGTAGAGGAGAACAAACATAAGTACAAGTGAGAGGATAAGCTGTACGCCCATACCTGTAGGCTGCTGCTGTCCTGTTGCTGCTGTATCTGCTGCCTCGCCCTCTGCAAAGGCTGTCATTGCCATTGTGCTTGCTGACATTGCTGTAATTGCAGCTGTCACCAATGCGTATAAAAACTTTCTTTTCATAATAATAACTCCTTTCGTCGATTAAGACTTACTCATTTCATTATACCATATATAGCCGAAAATTGCAAGGGTTTTTGGAAATTTATTTTGTACAAGGGGATTATCATTTTTCCTGTTATGCAAATCCCCCTGCTATAAAAAGACAGGGGGATTTTATTATGTTCTATAATTTTAAAGCATTTATTACATCTTCTATCGATTGTACAGGATATGCTGACGGTATCCCATTTGTGAATTTTCGCAATTGTAAAGACATATCAGATTTCATAATTTTCAAAACAGCAAGCTTCTGAGTGTTGGATGTATAGATATGCAAACGTATGAAATCAATGTTATCTTCTTTGGTGCAAGATATGCCGTTGCCGATTTCAGAAGAATGGTCTGAAATATAATTAAAGATTTCATCAGCAGATGCAAATGTTGTAACAGAAGGCTTTTCCTCGACAACATTCTCAACATATTGATTCTCTGATGTTTCCGTAATTGTCGCATTTTCTTTAACTATTTCTTTTAAAGATTCTTCAGGTGTTTGAGGAATGAATTCTTCTTTTACAGTTTTCTTATTAAAATCTTTTTCTTCTGTTGATACCTGTATAATATTTTTGGCAAAAACTTTCAGTAAAGCCGCTTTTGTTACTTCTCGATATTTGTCAATCATGTGTGATGTAATGCGGCTTCCCGTAACAATTTCTGGTCTTGAAAGAAAATATTTTACAAGTGCGTCACTTGGAGATTCTAAATCTTCACGTATTGTTTTTTCAACAACTTTTGCATATTTTTGAAATACTGCTTTTGAAATTACATTCTTTACATCGAATGTTTCTTTCTGAAATTGTTGAACAGAAGAACGATAGATTGTTGAATCATCTTCCAAAAGATTAAATGATAAAAACGGTTCATCATCCATAATATTAGGAGCATTTAAATCACTGAAAAAATGATATATTATTCCATTTGTTAAAATGGCGATGCGACATCTATTTGTGGAGAAATAACGAATTAACTGTGCTTGTTGCTGTTTTTGAAGTTTCATCCCTGCCCTTTTGCATTCAATCAGCATGGTCGGCTCTCCGTCTTTCATAATAGCATAGTCGATTTTTTCGCCTTTCTTTGTGGCAACATCGCAGGTGAATTCCGGAGTAAATTCGTTGGTATCGAATACATCATATCCCAACATTGAGAAAAATGGCATGATAAGTGCATTTTTTGTCGCTTCTTCTGATAAGTCATCAAGCTGTTCACGAATACGATATACACGTTGGAGATATTGTTCAAACTTTTCATCAAAAGTCATTTATATCACTCCTTTATATTTGTTTAAAGCGGTAGAAAAAAATCTACCGCTTTGATAACATGTCTTAATTTTTAGTGATGTTTCCTATGTTTCCGCCGCTTACTGCTGAGGAGCAGCATCCTGTGCAGGTCTGAACAT
>CALFMA010000464.1 GCA_937880065.1 uncultured Ruminococcus sp. | reverse complement strand
AAAGCCGATGAGCTTCTGAACGCTGTTTTTCTTTTTGCTCATGTCAATCGTCCTTTCTCCAATGGTAGATTTGCTGTGATGTTACGAAGAACTTCACAGCATTGAACATATAGTCCATGATAGCGGTATCATCTGCTCTCAGACTCAGGAATGCAAAGCAGGCTGTGAGAGCCAGCGGTGCAACCATGCCGAGCTTTGCAAACAAAAGTGCCGACAGAATAATGCCGGCACAGATGATACAGAAATCACGGACGTTCCAGAACCACAGCTTTACCGTGGCTCGCAGGTTTTCGGGGTAGATATACGTTCTCATGACATACCTCCTTACTTCTTTGTAAATGCCTTTGCAACTCTTGTGCCAAGGCTCACCGTACTGCTTACGCTCATCATATTGACTCTGACACTTGTGTCAAGTCCAAACATCTGAGCAATTCTCGGTACTTCGTTGGCAGATAAACAGATTCCCACCGCAAGCAATGCATGCTGTGTGTAGGTCAGAAGCCCTATATACAGAATCGTTGTCTGCAAAAATGCTGTCAGACAGGTTGCAATGACCTGTTTCATCCAGCTGTAAAATCCGTCCGTCATACCTCTTGGAACAGAAAACAGGTAAAGACTGCCCACTGCAATCTGGCACAGCAAAATACCGCCTCGCTTGATATTCGCAAACACAATCTTTACTGTGCAGTAGCCGAAGAGGATAATAAAGAATAAACTGAACAGGGATACATCAGATGCAAGAGCTATAATAACAGAAAGTGCAGAGCCTGCAACTGTATCCGATGTTGAGCCTATGAAGTTACCCAGCAGGTCTGTCGCAAAGGTTCCCTGCAATGAGGTACAGAAGCTGTACAATCTTTGCGGAACTACTGTTACAAGATTTGCTGCCATAAAGCCCTTTAGGATATTCAGACAGGTATTCTTTATATTCGCTTCTCCCGATTCATAGGCAATTGCTGTATCGAATACTGCAACAATCAATCCGCAGGCAAACAGCATCCACGCTAAGTTGTGGAACAGTCCAATAAAAGCCTGTACCCATGTGAGTGAAAAAATATCCGAGGTGCTGTTGTTGATAAACTGGAACAGGTCTGCGATTCCTCCGTAGATAAGGTTGAACAGCCACTCGAACATGGTTTCCCATATCCAGTCACCAATGGCTTGTGTCGCATTGCCGACCGTACTATCCCACAATGAAGAAATGCCATCGCCAATCCAGTCAATGGCTTCGCCAATCCAATCAAACATTCCGTTCACCTCCTTCAACCTTTGTGATCTCACCCTTTAAGCGATACAGTGTACTTCGCCTTGCACCGCTTGGATGGTATCTCGGAAGTCTTTGCAGCAGTCCGTTTCGTTCCAGTTCATTGAATGCTCTGAACACCGAACTTTTTGAAAGACTTAAGTCCTTGGATATGAGTCTGACTGACGGATAACATTCGCCGTTCTTATCTGCACGGTTACACAGATAACAGTACACAGCTACTGCCTTGTGTGTCAGTCCAAGGTCATAGATTCTTCTGGGTTGTATCAAATCACATCATCTCCCTCCCGTTTTCACGTCGAGCTTTGCCTTGTGTGGCTCCGGCTCGTATTCGTTCACGATTTCTACCTCCGCTTCGGGTGGCGGAAGCACTTTTTTCTTCTGCGGATATTTCACAGCAATTTCTCTCATCAGCTCATCACGCTCCAGATACCGCACAGCCCTTGCACCCTTGTCGGGAAGAAGATACGGATTTCCGAATGTGATACCCCACTTGAAATACAGCTTCAGCTTTGAAATCATAGGATGCGTTCCTGTTTTCATGACAATAAACTGACCTTTCGGCATGGATTTTAATTCATCCACTGTCATCAGTGGTCTGCCGATCATCTGCAATGACTGGCTCTTTTCTCGTCCATGAGATACCGAACCGCTTAATACTGTCTGCTCTCCAAGAGCCTTAGAAAGCACTTCAGCTGACTGTGAATTCGGAGCAAAGCCACCGAACACCGTCAGCTGTGTGTTGTCTGTGATGATTTCCATGCCCTGTTTGCCGTAGGTCTGTTCCAGCTGTGCGAATGATTGAATAATTGCTACAATTGATATTTTTCTGGAACGTCCTGCGGAGAACATTGCTTCAAGTCCGTCAATCTTCGGAAAGGTTCCCAGCTCATCACAATAGAACATAACCCTCTTATCCAGTGTACCGCCTTTCTCATCGGCGATGGACAGGATTTCACGATAGAGCTGCTGAATCAGCAGACTGACCATGAAGTATTTTGACTGATCTTCCTCCGGCAAAATTACGAATACAGCACACTTTTCACTGCAGAACTTCTCAGCGTCAATGGCTGTACCGAAGCACAGAATCTGTTCCATCTCGGAATCCAGAAAGCTGTTCAATCGTGACAGTGCTGTACTCATAACAGAAAGCATTGCCTGGTCAGATGAGTTCAGAGCCGCACCTGCAAGCCATTTTGCTTTGTGTTCCGATGGGAGCATTTCCATCAGCTCTGCAAAGTACATCTGTGTTTTTTCCTTACCGGTTTTTGCAGGCTTTTTTGCAATCAAGTCCTGAATGAGCTTGAACACCGTTACGATGTGCCTTTCGTTCTTGTCACCGAACTCCGCAACAAGCAGTATGGTGGAGGACAGCAAGCCCTCTGCTGCATCGTAGAAGAATGCGTTTTGTCCGAAGGATGCTCCGTCCATACCGGACATGATGATGGTCTTGGATATGATCTTTGCGTACTTTTCTGCTTTCGCTTTGTAGGCAAGATTGTCGGGTTCCGCTTTCCACAGATCCATATACTTGTTCACGAGGTGGAGCAGATTGTTGCCGTTACTGCGAGTCGGGTTTCGCAGGTCAATGACCGA
>CALFMA010000463.1 GCA_937880065.1 uncultured Ruminococcus sp. | reverse complement strand
TTGAATATCTTGTCATATGGAACATAGTGGTTGAAGCCGTAAAGCCGTTCTGCGGCAATACCGGCAAGGAACAGCATAAATACTATGAAAAAGGCTATTTTCAGCGAGCCTGATTTTTTCCAGCGCATATCCTCAAAGCCCTCAACGGGGTGAGTTATGGCGTGAATTACCCATTGTACGGGGGTTAACTCATACATATGCTTTTCGGTAATACCTCACAAGCTCCGTGCGGTATTACCGCTCCTCCTTTTCTTCAGATTTCTCCTTATTTTTTTCAGCAGCAAGGGCTGCTTTTTTGTCTTTGCGGATTTTCAGAGTGCCTGCAATGGCGATTGCAGCGAAAATCAACGCAAGAAGTATTGGTTCGAAATTATTTCTGATAAATTCCAGACGATAGCCCTCGAAAGCCTTATCGTAAATTTTGCCTGCATCTGCAAGCTTTGCGTATTTCATAGCCTCCTCATACTCACCAGAACGGAGCTTTGCGGCGGCAATTCCGAGATACGCACGGCGGTATGTGCCGTCATATTTCAGCACCTCCAGCCACGGATTGAGTGCCTCCTCGTAATATCCGCCGTTGTGGAGAGTTGACGCCTTGTGAACAACTTCGCCGAAATCGGTTTCCTTGAAAATTGTCACGGTATTTTTCATTGTATCCGTCACATACAGCCTGTCACCGCAGGATTCAAGTGCCGCCGCCTGACGGAATCCGCCAACCTGACTTGCATTTGTACCCACGATAAACAGCAGGTTGCAGTCCTCGTCATACTGGAAAATCCGCCCCATTGTAAGGTCAAGGCAGTTAATATTTCCGTCCTCTGCAATGTCAATATCCACAATTGCCGAGGCAAGGACTCTGTTCTGCGATGTGTCGTACATAGGGGAATAATCCCCGAAAATATTTTCATTGCCTGCAAATATGTTTTTTCCTGCGGCATTAAGCTTTTTCACCGTGTCCGTTGTCTGAGTTGACGAGGAAGTGCAGGTATAAATAAAATCTCCCTCAATGTCAAAGCTTGTAATTCCTGTGGGAACATTTCGTGTGCGTCTTGCCCGTTTTTCCTCGGACATAAAAATTCCCGAAACGTAATCCCCGATTATTTCAGCTGTGGGCTGAACTCTGTTTGCACCGTAAAATCCCATAAATTCGCCATTGGGTGAAAACATTGCCGCACCTGTGGTTATATTGTTCAGCACCACATAGACATTGCCTGCCTTGTCGGCAATTACACGCTGAGGGTTAAAAGTACGCTGACTGCCGTATATTTCTGTATCGGGTTTGGTGATTTCTCCCACCGCATTTCCTGTGAGATTTGTTATAAGAACTCTGGAATTTTCGGTATCCGCAATGTACATAAGCTGATTTTCTGCGGAAACAAATACTCCCGAGGGTTTTTTAAGCGTAGTTTCCCTGCCGTCTGAAAATGTGAATTTGTCGTATACCTCAACGGCTTTGGAAAATTCCCCGTCAACGGCTACAATTCGGTTATTTCCTGTATCTGTTATGTAAAAATTGCCGTCAAAGGCACAGAAAATATCCGAGGGCATATTAAACTCGCCCACCTCTAAATCATACCCCGATACGGCACGTTCAGCGGTATAGCCTGCCTGTGAGGGTATGGGTTCGCCCCAGCGGTCATAGTTATACACATCATAAGGCTCTTTTGCAGATGCGGAAATTGCCGTATATCCGCATAAAATCACAGATAAAGCCGCTGTGACAGCTTTTTTGAAAAATTTCTTCATAGCTGCCACCTCAATCCTTAATGCCCGAATGTGCCATAGTTTCGATAACCTGACGCTGTGCAAGCACAAACACGATAACAGGGGGAATGAGCATAAATACAGCCGCCGCCATAGCAACGCCTGCTCTTGCAAGTCCCGATGATGCCGCCTGTGTCACAACGGTTGGCAGAGTTTTGTACTGCTCCTGAAAAATAACAGAGCCGCCCTGAATATTCCACGCACCCTGAAATGCAAAAATAATCAGCGTCATAAGGGCAGGTTTCTGATTTGGCATAACTATTTGCCAGCATATGCGGAAAAGTCCTGCACCGTCTACCTTTGCCGCTTCAATCATAGAATCGGGAATTTGCGAAATTGACTGACGCATAAGGAAAAGTCCCATAGGTGATGCCACGGCAGGGAAAATAAGTGCAAGAGGGGTATCAATTATGCCCATTTCCGACATAACCATATACTGCATAATATATATAACATTGCTCTGATACAGCAGGGCAACGACAATAACGCTGTTTATGAGTTTACTTCCCGGAAATTTGCACTTTGCAAGGACAAATGCCGCCATTGATGCGAAAAAGCTCTGTAATACCGTTACGGTAACAGTTACAAAAAGAGAATTGAATACATATCGTGAAAAAGGCACACGATTGCTTTTCAGCACATCAAACATATCCCTGAAATTGTCAAGAGTCGGGCGGAGGGTATAAAGCTTTGGCGGAAATACAAAAAGCTCCTCCACAGGTTTAAGGGACATAACCACAGTAAGATATATAGGCAAAAGCATAAAAAGTCCCGTGATAAAGAGCAGCACGAATACAGCCACAGTTCCGCCGTATTTTCGACCTGCCTGACGGCTTGTGCCTTTTAATTTATCCGTGTTTTTCATACTTTCACCAACTTTCAAAAATTTGAGCCTTTAGCTTTTATTGCTCTACCAACTAACTCTTGAAGAATTATATGAAGCTTGGGGAGCAAAAGGCAAGGAAGAAAGCCGAAAGAATACTGCCGTATTGTGAGGTTTTCTGACGCAGAATTTTGCTCTCCAAGCAAAATAGAAAATTCAAGAGTTAATTGGGGGAGCAATAGCTATCAGCGGGCGGATAATATCCGCCCCTACAAATTAATTCGTAAACTATTACTCATCGTTGTTTCCAAGCACCTTGCTTATCACCTTATTGCAGATAAACATTGCAAGGAAAAGAATCATACAAATTGCCGATGCATAGCCCATTTCAAAGCGTACCCAGCCATAGTCGTAAGCGTGAGTCATAATTGTATGTGCCTTGTAGTCGGTACTGGGGAATCCTACAAGATTCTGTGCTGCCGTACCTGCTGTAAACGAGCCTACAATCTGCATAACTGCCGCAAAAAGCAGCTGCGGTTTCATAGAGGGAATAACAATATATATAAGCTCCTGCCATTTCGTGCGTATTCCCTCAATTGCTCCTGCCTCGTACAGGCTTTTGTCGATATTCTGAAATCCTGCACGGAGAGCGAGAAATCCAGCACCAAGGGAAATCCACAGCTGAACGATAATGCACACACCGAGGACATACCGTGAATCCGTAAGCCATTGCACAGGGGCATTGAGAACTCCAAGATTTACAAGAAATGAGTTGAGATAGCCGTTTATATCGCCGCTGAAAATCAGCTGCCATACGGTGTAAACGCTTGCCATTGAGGGAATGTAGAAAATCAGCGTGAAGATAGTTTTCAGCTTCGGCGGCAGACTGTTGATAAGCCACGCAAGGAGAAAACACATCACATAGCTGACAGGACCTGTAAACAGGGCGAAAATCAGCGTTACACGTATGGACTGAATGAACACCTTATCCGACAGGAATAGGGCGGTATAGTTGGAAAGTCCCACAAATTTTGGAGTTTGTGCAAGATTGAAATCCGTAAATCCCATAGGCAGGGACATTACAACGGGAATAACCGTGAATATGATAAAGAAAATCATAAACGGGGCAATCCTAAACTTTGCCGAGTTTGAGAAACAGGGCAGGGGCTTGTACATCTATAGCAAGACAAAGGGAAGCGGCAAAACAATGCTCTCCTGTGTCATAGCAAACGAGATACTGAAAAAGAACCAAGTCACTTGCAAGTTTGTGAGCGTACCGGACTATCTGGATATGTACAGGAACAAAGACCCGTTACTTGACCGCATCAAGGATGCCTCAATCCTCATCGTGGATGATTTCGGCATCCAAGACGAGTCAAAGGACTGGATAAACGAAATCATGTACGGCTTGGTAGACAGACGCTACAAGGCAATGGCAATGACCATATACACTTCCAACCATGATTTTACAGAGAAAGCAATCTCAAAGGAGGACAGGATTGCCTCAAGGATTTACGGGTCATGTATACCCATCCAACTGCCAGAAGTGAGCATAAGGACGCGGATGGCAGACAAATACAGGCAGTCATTTATGCAGGAGGTGCTTGCAGATGCAGTCAGTGATTAAGGGGGACGAACCATACAGGTGCTATATCTGCGGGTGCTACGGGCAGATGCAAGTGCATCATATGCTCCACGGCATCCACAGGAAAGCGGCAGACCACTACGGTCTGACCGTCCACCTCTGCCCCGCGTGCCATGCCGCTCTGCATGACCACGGACATCTTGACAGGTTCCTAGAGCAGGAGGCGCAGAGGACGTTTGAACACATTTACAATCATTCGGATTTTGTAAAGGTATTTGGGAAGAATTGGCTATGAAAGAGATGAAACTGCATACACTTGAAAAACCTTGCCCAAAGGACTGCCCAGACCGGAGCGTCTGGTGTCATACCACCTGCGAAAAGTACATAGCATTCGACAAGGCGAACAAGGCAAGGCTGAGAGAGAAATCAAAACAGTGTGAAATCGACAGCATACTGCTAGACGGCAGGAGACGGATGGCAGGAACGCATGACAAATTAAAACCATATCAAGGAGGCAAAAAATGAACAAGGTTGTATTAATGGGCAGACTCACAAAAGACCCCGATTACAGGACGGCAGAAAAGACCACGGTGGCGCGGTACACTCTGGCCGTGAACAGAATCAAGAAAGATGACCCTGCTGATTTCATCAACTGCGTAGCGTTCGGAAAGGCGGCAGATTTTGCGAACCTGTATTTACACAAGGGCAACAAGATTTGCCTCTCCGGTCACATCCAGACAGGCAACTACACAGACAAAGAGGGCAGGAAGGTGTACACCACGGACGTGGTTGTTGAGTCACAGGAGTTTGCTGAGTCCAAGCATGAGGAAGCTCCTGCGGATGGATACCTCAAACCCACGGATGACTTTGTCAAAGTGCCAGAGGGAGAGGATGACGAACTACCATTTGCATAAACATGGGTGACGGTGGGCGTCAGAGGCGCGAGAACGCGTTTTCTGCGCCCAGACGATAAAATCCTCAAGCGAGATAATAAACGCGCTAGAAACGCCTAGGAAGGGGTAAAAACACTATTATGATTGAACTGGAGGCACAGGATGATAGAGGCAAATGTTGAGACGCTTGGCGTGAGTATGTCGGGGTTTTACACCCGCAACGTGCAGGACTGCCTCAACTGCACAAAGTACGTTTGTGACGGATGCCCAAAGGACAAGGCAGAGCAGGACAGAAAATATTATCAACGCCGCAAGGCTAGACTGGAGGGAGAAATGGTTTGCCCAAAATGTGGGGGACAGGTACAAGTCAAGGACAGCAGGACAGACAACAATACAGTGATTAGACGCAGGAGGTGCGTGAAGTGTGGTGCGAACATATACACAAAAGAGACGATGATGGAATACGCGACAGGCGCGCAGACAATGTCAGAACTGTACAAATTGAAGTACAGAGAAGTCATACAAGACGAGGTTTACAAATAACCGTCATTGTCGTTGAGGCTTTGGTGCTGATTGCCCTGTTGCTGAAATTGAGGAGGATGTGATGGACAGATGCGACTGGGACGGTGATTTTGACCACAATCAAGCGCGGCAAAATCACGTAGTAGAACGTAAACAGTATTTAGGCACGAAGGCTGACGGACTAATGCAAAGGACTGTTGCATATTGCTTGAGTTGTAAAAAAGCAGAATGCAACGGATGCCCAACAAGGGCGGCACGAAAAGCAGGGAGGGTGCAGGATGAGTGACCTTATTAGCAGACAGGATAATTTTGAAA
>CALFMA010000462.1 GCA_937880065.1 uncultured Ruminococcus sp. | reverse complement strand
CTTTAGGACCGATAACCGTGACAGCGGCACTGCCCTCTATATCGCCTGATTCACGAATTGCTCCCATAATGCCTAACGCAAAGCAATCTGATTTAGCAAATTCAACTTGAGATGCAGAACGTACAGGTCCTAAAACAGCAACATTTTCAAAAGTTTTTTTAGGGCCTACTACTGTAACTCTTTCCTCACAAGCGAACTGACCGGGCTGTGAAAGGTCCTTCTTCTTTGTAAGCTCGTGACCCTTACCGAAAAGGATTTCGAGATGCTCCTGAGTTACGTGAATGTGTCTTGCTGATGTTTCAACGATAAAATTCTTTGCCATTGTTTTATACCTCCATAGGGGAATTTCTGAATTTCTCACTTGCGTGAGTTATAAATTTACCATATTATATTGTACACCATTTCGACAAAAAGGTCAAGGGATAACAGAAACAATAAGTTATCACATACTAACATCGTGAGAAATAAATCTCCCTGCCATATGACAGGGAGCATATAGCGTCCCAAAAGGGAGTCGAACCCCCGACCTACTGCTTAGGAGGCAGTCGCTCTATCCTACTGAGCTATTGGGACAAATTTGAAAATCCGCTATATTATTATATCATTTTTTCAAGTTATTTGCAAGCCTTTCAAAACATTTTTATATCATTTAATTATAATGTCTTATGCTCATAGCACCCGATAAGCAAATTCCACGTTTCACAATTCACATCACCTGTAATGTTTACCCCGCAAATCCTCTGAAATACCCTTACACCAGCTGCCGTTTCTGCCGTATAATCGCCATTTACGCCAATTTCCGCCATATTGTCATACCGCTTTGCAAGTTCCGAAAGCATATATTGAATTACCCACACAATCACTCCGCCGCAGCCCATTCCGCAGATATAATCGGCAGAGGGGAAAATATTCACCGCCGAGGGTATATCATTCATTTTCCGCACATACTCATATACAATGGCATCCCATGTTTCCGAGTCGGTTTTTCCTGTTACGGGAATTCCGTTTTCACGCTGAAAAAGGCTGACTGCCGCAGTTGTACGCTCTCCGTAAACACCGTCGGGAATGACCGCAGGCTCTTTCCCCTTGTGCATATTAAGTCCGTGAAGATACCTCTGCAATTCCATTATATGGCTTTTTTTCTGCTCATCTGTATACAAAAAAATCAACCTCCAATCACATAGCCGGGATTCTGATATGGTCTTTTGTCAAATCCGAAACGCAAATCCGAGTAAACTCCTGCAATTGCGTCCCAAGTAACACCGCCGATTACACCTGTGGGATTTATGCCGAATTGACGCTGAAATTCCGTAACCGACTGTTTGGTAAGCGGTCCGAAATAGCCTGTATTGCTGACGGAGGGAATATTGGGATATGTCTGATTTATAAAGGTGAGATACTCCTGAATTATCCGCACATAGTCATTTCTTGCACCCTCACGGAGGACAGTTCCGGGGTAGAGAACAACAGAAACATATTCGGGGCGAACAGCTTCAACAATTCCCATATAGGCACGGTAAAGGTCATTTTTTGTTGCTCTGTCAAGCCTGCCTGTCTGCGGAAGTCCGAATACACGCTGAAAGGATTTGAGTGAATTTTCCGTTTCCTCTCCGAAATATCCCGTAATTTCCACAGGCTGAACAGCTTCGTAATATGCACCGATTACCGCAAGATAATATTGCAGATTCTGCACCACGGCTCCCTCCGAGCCGATAGTTATATTTTCGTCAAACTGCGGAGCAACGTCCTCAAAACGTACACCCTCGGAATTCAGCTCTGCAAGTCGCTTTACACTTGTATAGATGTACAAAATCCTGTACCATGTGGCTTCGTCAACAATTCCCGTAACTGCAAGGTCGAAAACCGCTTGAAATACCTTAACCGCCGCTTCCGTGGCATTGTCAAAAATACCGTCAGCCTGCGGAATTTTCGGAATTGCAGGGTAATTCCGTGAAATTCTGTTGAGAAAAATCTGAATTGATTTCACATCATTGCTTGCGGAACCGAATTTCAGCGGAATTCCGGGATACGAGGGGACAGCAGGTTTTACTGGTGCATCTTTCACGATATTTATATCATCTCCGTAGTAGTATTGAAGTATCTCATATGGCGTAAAACCGTTATTCGCAAGGTCAACCGTTCCCCATTGTGACAAACCGTCACAAGTGGAAGTAGTGCCGTTGCAGAATGATGTGAACAGCGGTTCAATACTGCCCTGCCGCTGAACATAGTCGTTGAAAAGTTCATCTACAAGATAGCCGATATTTTCAAAATATTCCCTGTTATTGATGAATTTCTGGTCGTATTGAGTTGTGGAAGTTATGTCAAAATCATATCCCCTTGAACGGTACCATTCAGTATAAATGCGGTTGAGGGCAAAGCTGACAATAGCGTAAATATTCGCCCTTAAAGAGGATTCACTCCATGTCGGAAAAATCTCACTTGACGCTACATTTTTTATGTATGAGGGGAAATCTACGGTTACATTCGGAGCCGTTGAATCAGGCATTCCGAGATGAACAGTAATTGTCCTTGGGATATATGGTGTTCCTGTAAGCATAAATTGTCCTCCTCAGCTGAATTGCTCCCTGTTGAAATATGTAAGGGTTTCCTCGTCAGATTTTGCACCGATTAGCAGGGGAATCATATTGAAATTCTGCACCGAGGTTATCCCCGAAAATACAGGTACATCAATTGGTGACTGGACAGCATGGGGTGACTTTGGTGAAGGCGAAGGCGGTAGCACAACAAATGTTATCAAC
>CALFMA010000461.1 GCA_937880065.1 uncultured Ruminococcus sp. | reverse complement strand
TTCTTTATCGAAAGGGTAAGCATCTGGAAATTCTTGTTGGCTATGAGCCATTTACAGCAACACTTCAAGAATGGTGGAAGCAGCTTTACGGTGAAAGTGAAGGCAAGGATGGTAAGGGCATTTTCCCGGCATCTCTTATTTTCTCAACGGATTTGCACTCTTTGGGACAGTATATTCAGCAGGGTGAAAAGATGCTATTCGAAACCGTTCTTTCTATCCAGGATACGAAGAGTACATTTACAATTCCTTATGACGAAGCTAATATTGATGGACTTAATTTCCTTGCAGGACGTGATATAAACGAGCTTAAACAAACTGCTATGAGAGCAACTCAGCTTGCTCACATCGACGGTGATGTTCCTAATATTCATATTGAAATTGCCGAGAGAAATGCTTATTGTTTGGGTTATCTCATTTATTTCTTTGAGCTTGCATGTGCTATGTCCGGATATCTTCTTGGTGTGAATCCTTTCGATCAGCCCGGTGTTGAAGCATACAAAAATAATATGTTTGCAATGCTTGGAAAACCCGGCTATGAAGAGCTTAGAAAGACTCTTGATGCAAGAAATATATAATCATTGAGTTTTTTAACAATTTTGTGTATTTTTGGTTAATTTTTTATTAAAACTACTTGCTTTTTTTAAAAGCATAGTGTATAATTAATACATAAAGAAGCAGATTGCTTTAATTAACTCTTGGAGGTAATTTTATTATGGTGAAATTAATTATTGGCGTTAAAGGTACAGGTAAAACAAAAACTCTTATCGAAATGGTAAACCAGGCACAGCTTGATACAAAGGGATGTGTTGTTTGCATCGAAAAGGGTAACAAATTGCGTTATGATGTAAATAGCCAAATTAGACTTATAGATACTGTTGAATACTTGGTGGCAGATGCACAGTCACTTTTCGGATTTGTTGCAGGTATTTTGGCTAGCAACTATGACGTTACTGATATCTTTATCGACTCTTGCTTGAAGATTTGTAATGAAGATATTCCTGCTTTCGAAAAGTTCTTGCTTGAGGTTGAAGCACTTGCTCATAAGAGTGATGTTAATATTATCCTTACATCTTCATTGCAAAATCATAGAAATACTTGAACAGATAGGACTTTTCAACAACGTCGTTATTGAAGAAAAGCATCTCATTATTTCCTGTAATTGCGGAAACTCTCACCCATACAGCTATTGCAAAAACAATTCCTGCCGCTGTGAAAAGTCCGAATATACCGCCTGCAACGTGTGAAACAACACCAATAGCGTCAACTTCCTTGTGGCTGAAGAATGCGTTGATTCCCAAAAGCAATCCAAGTGCAATCACAGCGAAAATCACAAGATATGAAACAAGTCTGCCAATGATATTATATGCAGGGGCAGCCATATTTTTCGAGATATAGAGAGAAGCCTGATAAAGCTGCTCCTCGTCACGGAGCATAGGGATAAGCTCCGTCATCATTTCGGGTTTTTCCAATATAATTTCCTTTGTCTTGACAGCGGCAAACTCATTCAGCGACTTTGAAACAATGTCGCTTAAAATTATGCCGTAACCCTCGTGCATCTTTTCAAGAAGAACCTCTTTTTTATCAAGAGAATGGCCGTTTACACTGTTGAGATAGAACACAACCGCTTCTTCCATTTCCACGCCCTTATCAAGAGCAGCACCAAGCTTATTCTCGTCAATACTTACGCTGTAACCCATATTTTCCAGATAATTGATATACTTTGTCATAAATGTACTTTCGTCAATACTCTCTGAAATCTTCTTTGCATTGCTTTCGCATACAAGACCGCTGCTTACGGTATCGCCAACCGCACCGCTTATGACATATGCAAGCACAGCCGCAATAATAACCGAAACAAAGCCGAAAACGCCTTTCATTACGCCTTTGCGGCTGCCAATAAAAATACATACAAGTGCAACTGCAACTACAATTACATCATAAAACCACCAGAATTGTGAACCCATATTAAAAACCTCAGCTTTCATAATTTATTCTGTCAATTTTCTCAAAGCCCTTCAGATAAATATATCCATCGGCACGGGCAAAGCCGCTGTATGAATCGGCAATCTGAGCCGTAGACCTTAATCCCCCTGAAAAATCATAAGCCTCAATTCCACTCTGAGTCATAATATATGCAAGCCCTTTCTGAACCGTAACATCAATGAGAGGACTTTCAAAATCAAGGATAAGCGGCTCTTTTCCGCCGCCGTCAAAGAGAACAGCTGTATATTTTCTCGTTTCTCCGCTGTTTATGATTACTGCGGTTTTTCCGTTTTCGCATGAACCTCCTGCAAAATCACCGTCATAGTGATACATAGAAGTTATATTTCCGCTTCCGTCAACATATCCGCAAGCGTCAATTCCTATAACAGACGCACCGCCGTCAAATCCGCTTACCTGTATACCCGAAGTATCAAGACCTGCGGAATTCCACTTCTCATTGCTTTCCGTAAAGGCAATTTCCTGAACAGAAGTAACAATAGAGCCGTTTTCGGCATATATGTAGCTTACAACACAGCCTTTGCTTTCAGCTGTAAAGCTTACATCGTTTACTCTTTCAACGCATTTTCTGTTGTAGATAAGCCTGCCGTCACGATCGAAAATGCTTATCTCACAGTCATAGTCAGCAGAAGAAGTTACAACAGCCGAATATCCCTCATTGCTTACACGGACGAACATAATGTTTTCCGTGAAATTCTTTGAATAGAGAATATCGTTTCTGTCCTCAACGCTGAAACGATTTCCGCCGCTTTCGTAAAGCAGAACCCTTTCCCCTGCCGTATTCATTACGGCATTTGTATAGGCGTTATTTCCAGTAGTGCTTCTGATGATGCTTGCCGTTGCAGGGCCGCTTGACGATGCTGCGGGCTTCATCACATCTGCTACGCTGACTGCCTTTTCAGACTTGGCGCTTGACTGAAGTTTTGCAGGTGCCTTCTGCGGAGTTCCGCTGC
>CALFMA010000460.1 GCA_937880065.1 uncultured Ruminococcus sp. | reverse complement strand
CGGATGTCATGTAAGCAGCCATGTAATCCGCAATTTCTGTCTCCTTCACGCACTTGAAACCATTTCGGAAAAGCATGTTCAACTTCAACGAAACGCCTCCCTCCATTTGTTCTTTCAGCACCCCCACCAAAGGCAGATATTCGCTTCCGCAGCGAATCAGCCACTCCGCCACTGCTTGCATCACCATGCATACGGCCAAGGTTATTTCGCCTTCATCGGCATCCTTCACTTTCTTCTTGAAATGGTTGTACAGCTCTTCACGGAATTCATATTTACAATGTCCTTCCTTCTCTCCGTAAGATATCTGTTTCAGATAATCCACCGTAAACATACACTGAAAGAAAAGGTCAGACGGATACAAGGCAAAAGTCTTCGCTTCGTTGGCAACAGCCAAACAAGGGCTACGGAATGCCCGATAGACGATATGCATACCATATTCATCTTCTACGGCTTCGCATTCTTCTTTGCAAAACAGGTGTTGTATCTTCATAATCAGCCATGAGTTTATTTATACGGTCGAACCATTGCAGCAACCCGAAAGTACCATCCGGATTGTCTTCTTCCATCTCTTTCTTTCCTACCTCAAAGTCACACAGCACACTATCATCCACGCCGAATTGCGCCTTGACGTCTGCCCCATATTTATAGATGCCGAATTTCTTGAACTTCAGCACCAAGTCGTATTCCTTCTGCTTCATACAGACATCGGCAATGTTCACCAAGTCTTCACGTATATCATCCAGTTTCACGTCTTCATTTGTCCCCGTGCCGAAAAGCAGTGCCGAGTTGGTATTCGCCTTCATGGCCATCGCCGCTATCATCCCCATCATGTCGCAGGGATTGGGCTTGCTGTCCTTTGCCTTCTTCTGGTTGAAGTCCAGGCGGATTTGCCTCACCGTGTCATTAAAAAGCGTCTTGATGTCGTTCACGGTCTTCCAGAATTCCACCTTCGCCCGATGCTTTTCCTTGTAGCACATCTGCACATTGGCCGGATGCATCTTGTAGTTCATCCCTTCGCACAGGATTTTGCAGATGGTTTCGGTATTACTGTCGAATGCCGACGAGCGTTCGATGGCCAACCACTGATGCCCTTTTCGGCTATCGATGGCGATGTGGCAAAAAGGATGATGCGGATGCTTCACTTCCTTCTTGTTCTCGATGGTTTGCTTCGACTTGTTGTTTTCGATGGTCAGCAGGATTATCCCATCGAAATGAGCCAGGATTTCAGCCCTGTATTCCTCCGTTTCCTTCTTGGCTTTCTTGCGGGCATGCAGAGGCAGGATTCTTTTCGGGGTGAAAAAGCTGGCGAAGTATTCTTCACGGGTAGCATAAGCCGACCTTTTCTCCGCGTCCGGTTCTTCCCCCAATTCGGGGAAAAGCGAAGGTCCGTTTTCGCCTTCCTTCAGTTCGTTTTGGTAGATGGAAAATATGGGCATGGTGTGTTTCAATTTTTTTAGTTACATTATCAAATGTATTATATTGAATATTTGTAACACTATCAGGAATTGTAATAGAAGTCAAAGACTGACAGCCAGCAAACGCAAAAGCGTGAATATTTGTAACACTATCAGGAATTGTAACAGAAGTAAGAGTTTTACAAGTTTCAAATGCTGACCAACCAATATTTGTAACACCATCTGGGATTATATATTTTGTATCAGTTTTACCAACAGGGTACTGAATGATAGCAGTCATATCCTTATTAAACAGTACGCCGTCAACACTTGAATAGTAATCATTTGTTTTGGAAACGTCTATTGAAGTCAAAGCATCACAAGAATTAAATATCGCATTACTAATACTTTTAACACCGTCAGGAATTGTTACAGAAGTAAGAGATTTACAAGAATGAAATGCTGACCAACCAATACTCGTAACACTATCAGGAATTGTAACAGAAGTCAAAGACGCACAGCCAGCAAACGCATAATCGCCAATACTTGTAACACCGTTAGGAAATGTAACAGAAGTAAGTGTTTTACAAGCTTCAAACGCTGAAACAGCAATATTTGTAACACTATTAGGGATTATATAATCTGTATCAGTTTTACCAATAGGGTACTGTATAATATCAGTCATATCCTTATTAAACAACACACCGTCAACACTTGAATAGTAATCATTTGCTTCAGAAACATCTATTGAAGTCAAAGCTTCGCAAGAAGTAAAGGCACAATCACCAATATCTGTAACATTATCAGGAATTGTTACAGAAGTCAGATTTTTACAAAAACCAAATGCAAAACCACCAATACTTGTAACACTATCTGGAATGGTAACGGAAGCAAGTGATGTACAATATAAAAATGCAGAACCGCTAATACTTGTAACACTTTCGGGAATTGTAACAGAAGTAAGAGCTTCACAATCACCAAATGCCGATATACCAATATTTGTAACTGCGACTCCGTCAATCTCAGAGGGAATTTCAACCTCAATGGCAGATACATCACAGTTTGAAATCTCGATGTAATCGCCAAAATTTTTGTAATTCAACACACCGTAAGTTCCTTCGGTATATTCCACTGTTTCGCCCTGTGCATAAACTGTATATTTATCAGTTGTATTATTGTTAAACGGAATAAATCCGCAAACAAGAGTTAATGCCAGAACGCCTGCAATAATTTTTTTCATATATAAAAGTACCCCTTTAGTTTTAAAATTTCAATAAAAAATATTGAACACTTACATTATACAACAAATTATATGAAATTTCAATAGTTTTATATAAAAATAATATTTTTCGTTCTTTTGCCTAAAATACTATATAAAATTCACAGCATTATAAACAAAAAACTCCCGAAAAAGCCGTTAGCTGATTTGGCGGTGAATTCACACATTTGGCACAAATACAGCAGCTACAAATTATATCAGCGTACAAAAAAACGGCAGAAATAAATTCCACCGTTTTTTTCTTAATTTTGAATTAATTCACCGCACCAAAGGCTAATGGCTCTTTTAATTATCTAACCTTTTTTGCAATATCATCAAGAAGCTTTGAAAGCATTTCGCCCTGTGTCATAGAGCCGAGGTCACCCTCACGGCGTGAAGTAACGGAAACTGTACCGTTTTCAACTTCCTTATCGCCCACAGTAATCCATACAGGGAGCTTTTCAAGACGAGCGTCACGAATCTTCTTACCAACCTTTTCAGCTCTGTCGTCAATTGAACAGCGAATTCCAGCTGCTTCAAGCTGAGCTTTGAGTTCGTAGCAGTAGTCAAGGTGACGGTCTGCAACAGGAACAATTTTTACCTGCTCAGGAGCAAGCCAGAGTGGGAATGCACCTGCATACTTTTCAATGAGGTATGCAAGAGTTCTTTCATAACAGCCGAGTGATGTTCTGTGAATGATGTAAGGTCTGCGTTTTGAACCGTCAACATCTACGTATTCCATATTAAACTGTTCTGCAAGAAGCTGGTCAACCTGAATTGTAACGATAGTATCTTCCTTGCCGTATACGTTCTTGTACTGAATATCAAGCTTAGGTCCGTAGAATGCAGCTTCGTCAATGCCGATTTCGTAATCTACGCCGAGATTATCAAGGATTTTGCCCATAATTGTCTGTGCTTCATTCCACTGCTCAGCTGTGCCCTCGTACTTGTTCTTTGGATTTGCAGGGTCCCACTGTGAGAATCTGAATGTACAATCCTCAAGCATACCAACAGTATCAAGAACGTATTTTGCAAGCTCAAGACAGCCCTTGAATTCTTCTTCAAGCTGCTCAGGACGGAGAACGAGGTGTCCCTCTGAAATTGTGAACTGACGAACACGGATAAGACCGTGCATTTCGCCTGAATCCTCATTTCTGAAAAGTGTTGAAGTTTCGCCAAGACGCATAGGCAGGTCACGGTATGAACGCTGTCTGTTGAGGAATACCTGATACTGGAAAGGACAAGTCATAGGACGGAGTGCGAAACATTCCTTTTCCTCATCGTGGGGGTCACCGAGAATGAACATACCGTCAAGGTAGTGGTCCCAATGTCCTGAAATTTTATAAAGTTCTCTCTTAGCCATAAGAGGAGTTTTTGTAAGGAGGTAGCCACGCTTCTGCTCCTCGTCCTCAATCCAGCGCTGGAGAAGCTGGATAACTCTTGAACCCTTTGGGAGAAGAATTGGAAGTCCCTGACCGATGCAGTCAACAGTTGTGAAGAATTCAAGTTCACGTCCAAGCTTGTTGTGGTCACGGAGTTTAGCTTCCTCACGCTGCTTAATATCAGCTTCAAGGTCAGCAGCCTTTGGATATGCAGTTGCATAGATACGTGAAAGCATCTTGTTTTTCTCAGAACCTCTCCAGTAAGCACCTGTGCAGGAGAGAAGCTTGAATGCCTTAACGGGAGCAGTTGTCATAAGGTGAGGGCCTGCACAGAGGTCAGAGAACTCGCCCTGCTTGTAGAATGAAATAGGCTCGCCCTTGTCAGCGTGTTCCTCGCAAAGCTCAACCTTGTAGATTTCGCCAGCCTCTTTGAGGGAAGCGATAGCGTCAGCAGGGGACATTTCATACTGTTCAAGAGCAATGCCCTCCTTGACGATTTTCTTCATTTCAGCTTCAATTTTGTCAAGTTCTTCCTGTGAGAATGGCTTTTCTACGTCGAAATCGTAGTAGAAGCCGTTGTCGATAGCAGGTCCGATAGCAAGCTTTGTATCGGGGTAAAGACGCTTTACAGCCTGTGCAAGGATATGTGAAGCTGTATGCCAGAATGTCTTTTTACCCTCAATTGAGTCGAATGTGCAGACTTCAAATTCGCAGTCGCTGTCGATAATTGTGCGGAGGTCTTTAACCTCGCCGTTGATTTTTACGCAGCAAGCAGCTTTGTAAAGTCCCATTCCTATGCCTTTTACGATTTCAGCGGCAGATGATGCAGCTTCGATTTCTCTGATACTGCCGTCTTTTAATGTTAATTTAATCATTGTAAATCTCTCCTTTTATTAATACGCATTACCCACGATTTCAAATTCATCGTCATACAATTCAACGGACTGGGCTTCCATATACCCGTCCTCGCTGGAAACTACAAAACAGAATGTAATTCCGTCCTCGTCAATATCTGCATAAATTTCGTCAATGGTAATATTCTTCTTTAAGGATTCCTCAGAACCTCTGTAAATGGCGTCCTCGGTGAGAAGCCGTGAAAGCTTACCCTTTCCGCCGTTTATGGTTTCAAGCTTCATAGCAATTTCGCTGATATTGCCTGTAATGTCCTCCTCGGATTCCGCATAGAAACGAATAGTCAGCATATTATCCCAAAGCTTATAGGGAAGTTCAAAAGCCTCTTGTTCCTCGTTATACTTTATATTGCTCATTATTTCACCTCCCCACAATGATAAATGTTATGATTATCAATAGAATTCGCCTTCATCACCCTGTATGACAGCTCCGAGAGCTTCAGCGAGAGGACGGAATATTTCGTCAACATTATCGTTACGGCAGGCAATCTCTATCATACCATCATTAAGCAGAAAAACATTTCCGTCGTAAGAATACATATCATCCATGCCTGTACTGAGCATAAGACCTGTTATCGGGTTTTTTATGGCAGGCTGACTGAATTCTGAAACTCCGTCAACTGCAAGCAGTTCCTCAGGAGTTATTGGTTCATCTGCTCCGTCAGTCCATTCTGTACCTCTGAAAATATGCAATGTATAAGCCATTTTTCCCTCCTTAAACAAAAAGTCCCTCATACCCGAAAAGGCACAAGGGACGATAATTCAACCGTGGTTCCACCCTGATTTATGCGGAAAACCGCATCTCATTGCGACTTTATAACGGAAGTCAGCCGTCGTTTATTGGACGCACTCGGAGGCGGTGTGCTGTTACCCTTGATATACTGCCTCGCACCACACGGCAGCTCTCTGAAATATCACGGCGGATAAAGCCTTCCTCGTCAAAGTTTTATGATATACATTTATGATACCACATTTTCAAACCGTTGTCAAGTGTTTTTTTTACTGTTGTTTTATAATTCCAAAGTAACACCGAACAAAAAATCCGAATACAATAAAGAGAAAAATCTATTGAGGGTATCTCTAAAAACTCGTTTGATTAAAGAAAAAACAGATAGGTATGACA
>CALFMA010000459.1 GCA_937880065.1 uncultured Ruminococcus sp. | reverse complement strand
CATAAGTTTTGAACTTGAGTATTACGGAATAGTCAGTTTCGGACTTAATTATGGTTTAATGAGAGTAGTAGCAGAGCCGTTGTTTATTGATTACTCGGAAATATTCTGGATTTCTGGTGCTGAAAAGTCAAATGGCGATTATTGTGTTGTGATATATTTTTGTGACGGACAGGAAGCTGTTATTACTGTCAGGGATAAGCAAGATATAAAGAGTATTTTCAAGTTAATAATAAAGTCTAATCCCGACACGCTTATCGGTTATAGCAAGAAAAATGAAAAGAAATATAAAGCTTATAAAAAAAGTCTTGGTATAGAAGATGAACAGTCTGATACTCCTACAGTACCGAAACCTGTGGCTAAACTTCCACATGACAAAGTAAAATCTATGAAGAATAAATTTGAATATATTATTTCCTTATCGGAGAAATTGGCAGGTATTGACAAATTTTGGTATTTTAAGACTAACGAACCTTTAAATAAAAAGGACATCAGAAAGTGGTGCAAAAGCAATGGAGTTTCTTTGCCTGAAAGCTTTGTAACGATTTTGACTCGTACAAACGGCTTTTGCGTTGATTATTCTTCGACTGTAGGTTATTTTAATATCAATAGATTCGATGTTGAATCCACTACAAAGTCACTGTATTCAAGAACAAAGGAAGAGATGCTGGCAAGGGAATATGATTATTATAAAAATTGCCACAGTTGTTTTGGTTGGCTGAATCATCAATGTCTGTATTATAATCCCTACACAGGAGAAATTTTTATTGAAAAAGAAAGATATAAATATACTTTAATAGAAGATTTTGAAAAAGAAATATTAGACAAGGTAATAAGTTATCTTGAAAAAAAGGTAATCCGTTTTGAACGCAAGGAAAGACTTTTGGAAGAAAATAAAAAGAATAATCCTATGCTTGAAATGTATGAAAAATTGCTTGAATTAAGGGGCAATAGCGATAACATCAACACAGGATTTGACCTTTATGAGCCTTTAACGAAAGAGGAAATAGCAGATTGGGAAAAGAAACATAATATACAGCTGCCTCAGGAGTATAAAGATTGGTTAGCTCTTTCGGACGGAGGAAGATTTGCTGACAAATGGATTTATAGTCTGGAAAATCTGTATATAGAAAATCTGACTATTGATACTGACGAAGGCAAAGATTATATTATAATTGCAAGTCTTTCACTTTCCTCTGATTATCTTTTATTAGACCCTGAAACAAGCGAGTTAGTTGTGGTGACTGACGACGGAGATTTAGAAGAAGGCGATTTTGTATATGATATTTTTGAACAGGGATTTGAATATTTAGAATTGTTTGATTAAAGGGCATCTCTAAAGTATCATTGGTATGTATAAAAAAGCTGATGTCAAAATGGCATCAGCTTTTGTTATATTAAATAATAATTTTTAGCTTTTGTTATATTAAATAATAATTTTTATTTTTAACAGGCAAGTGAAGCAATACCAATTTCGGTATATACTACTGCAACTTACTTAACAATAATTTTCTTGAATGCCTTTTTACCCTTACGGATAATTACATCGCCCTCAAGCTTAATCTGAGCCTTTCCGTCTGTCATTTTCTCATCGTTAACTGTGATACCGCCCTGCTGAACAAGTCGTCTTGCCTCTGAAATTGAAGGAGCAAGTCCAGCCTTGACAACAAGTGTGAGAAGTCCCATAGCACCGTCAGTAAGCTCTGCGGAATCAATCTCAACTGTAGGCATATTCTCATCATTTCCGCCGCCGCCGAAAAGTGCCTTTGCAGCTGCCTTAGCCTTTTCAGCTTCTTCCTCACCGTGAACAAGTTTTGTAAGTTCGTATGCAAGGAGTTCCTTTGCAGCATTGAACTGAGCACCTTCCATTGTCTTTTCCATTTCCTCGATTTCCTCAACAGGAACGAATGTGAGCATCTTGAGGCACTTGATAACGTCAGCGTCAGCAACGTTTCTCCAGTACTGGAAGAACTCGTAAGGAGTTGTCTTTTCAGGGTCAAGCCATACTGCACCCTTTTCTGTCTTACCCATTT
>CALFMA010000458.1 GCA_937880065.1 uncultured Ruminococcus sp. | reverse complement strand
TCCGCGCGTAGCCCTTTTACTGCGCGCAGAAACTCGCTCTCCGCCACGATTTGCGTCGGAATTTTCGGAAATAGCCTCAAAAATAGCACGTTCCGTTTCTCCGAGGTCGGAAATGTCAGCTTTTTTGCCGCAGCCGCCTACGAAAAATCCGAGTATGTAGGGGTTTCCGCAGAAATCGCTGAGGGCAGTCTTATTTCTCGGAATATCAAAGATATAGGACGAATAAATGCCGAATGCAAGATGTAATGCGAGAAAATCAGCGGTGTCGTAGTCGTAAATCTGCTTTGACTGCACGTGACTGCGGACTCTGCCCGACTTTATCATATTAGCCACGGTGTCGGAAAGCAAAAGTGCCTTTGAGCCGTTCATTATTGGAGTTTCCACATCTGCGGAAACATCGCCGCCGATGTGAAGATGTGCCGCCGCCGCTGCTTTTCCCTTTTTCTGAATTGTGCTGAAAATCGTGGTATTTCTGTTTTCGCCGCAGTCAATTTCGTTGGAAATCAAAATTTTTCCGCTTATACCGCACTTTTCAGCCATTCGCAGAACTACTTCACGGGGATAAATCGTATTTGCAATAAGAACGATATTTTTTCCGCTGTCCACAGCCGTATCATAAAGCTTTTTTCCAAATATTCTGGGAAATACATATTTCTCGGCAAGTTCGCATTCCTGACGGATAAGCGACGTTTTTTCTTCTTGGGAAATTTTCTGCTTTTTAGCGTAAATCTCATAAATCTGCTCTACGGTTACATCACATTTTTCCGTGAATTTCCGCTTTGCTTCAACTTCGGCTTCAACACGCAAATCCGCAAAGGATTTTTTGCCGTTGCCCTTTAAGCCGTATGCCCTTTCCATAAGGAAAAACAGGTCATTATCCTCGGAAAATGGGAAAATAAGCAGGCTTTTGAAAAGCTGAAAGCTCACCGCCTTTATGGAGTTTTCACGGATTGCCGCTGTCATCTTATCCATAACCTCACGCTGGTCACGGCTAAGAGGAACGGTTATTTTAAAGTCATTGCTCACAAAATCCCTCCTTACCATACCGCAGCGGTTGTTTCTGTAGTTGTGGAAGTTTCTGATGTATCGGTGGTATCTGTCGCAGTTGTAGTTGTAGTAGTTGTGGTCATTGATTCGTCATACTGGGGAACGAGTTTTTCTCCTTCACGGAGTTTCATATATTCGTCAAGGGATAACGCACCGTCAGAGTTGTAGGTCTTTATAAATGCGTCCTTATTTGTGTAAATATCGGAATATGCACCGTTTTCATCGTGGAGATATTTGCCGTACCACAAGCCGAAGAATGACCATACCGCATTGTCACGGAAAGAAATATCCATATCGGGAATTGTGCTGCATTCGCTAAGGGCAATAAGCTTATCTTTTCCCACAATATTCTGCAATGCAAGGAACTGTTCATATCGGCTGCCGAATTCCTTTTCAGCAGGGAGATAAATGTCAAGGGAGGCTATATCAAATGTGTTCTTATCCACAAGAGTCTTGTCATTCTGACCGTTCCATACCCAGATAAGATTGTCAAGTTCGAAATATTCCGTATATCTTGTATACATTAAATTCCACAGCCACTTGTAGTCCCTTACAGAGCCTGCACCCCACCAGAACCAATCTCCCGATGCTTCGTGGAGAGGCCGCCACAGCACGGGAACGCCCTTATTTTTCAAGGACATAAGCTGACCTGCCATATTGTCAAGGTCAAGAATAAGTCCATAACATTGCTCGGAAATTTTTCCCTCGCCGTAAAGTCCTCGGATTTCCTCCTGTGTAAGCTTTGCAATGTCAATATCAGTTACAGCATCGGACAGGCGGAAATCCGTTTCCTTTGTGTATACAGAGGGCTTCGTTTTTGAGGGAGCTTCCCAATACCACATAAGTCCAACAATTCCGCCCTTGTAGTGCCATTCCGCACAAGCGTCAATATCCTTGAATGTGCTGTCAAAGCTGCTGCCCGAATTGTGCATTGCAGAAAAACGGATTACAGGGTATTTTCCCGTAGTCTGATAAATCAGTTCCAGTTCCTTATTTGTTTCATCGGAGGCATACTGACCTGTAATCGTGTACTTGCCGTAATTCTCCGTGAGAAAACTCATAAGTTCCTTTGCCGATTCTCCCGCAGCTTCATTTGAAAGACTGTTTGCCGCATTATATTGTATTGTGCTGAGGGAAGTATTATTCGACAATTTCAGATAATCAAGCTTTAAATCACCGTCAAGGGGGCAAATCTCAATTTTAGTCTTGCCCTTTGTGAGGAATACTCCGTAAAGGGTAATAAGGGTAAACTCATTGTCCTCTTTGGTGACAAAGGTTGCAGTTTCCTTGTCATTTACCGATACACGGCAATTTACAAGCTTTTCAGAGGCAATGCTGAATGACAAATCATAATGCTGATTACTTGGTGCATCAACCTCGAAAACCACATAGGAACTGCCGTCTTTTTTGAAGCCTGTCACGTATCCGTCACCGCTGTATGGTGCAACAATTACCGCTGTAGGCTTTTCCGTATCGTTTTCCTCTTTTTTATTTTTCTTTTCAGGAATTGCATCGCTGAATTCAAGTCCCTCGGTCATCAATGAATCTTCCGCCTCGTATACATTGTCCATACGCTTTTTTTCAATTGTAGGGTAGGAAATGGGATAATCGGGAAAGGTTTCCACAGGGATAGTTTCAACAGTTTCTGTGGGAGCAGATGTTTCCTCAACTGTGGTTACAGTTGGAGTTTCAGGTTTGTCATTTTCCACTTTTTTTTCTTTGCAGGCGGTTAATGTTGTCATTGTAACCGCCGCTGTAATTACTGCCGTAATTTTTTTTATGCTCATATACTGCGTCCTCCGCTTACGCTGTAATTGTATATGTTTCTCCCTCGGTTGTATCGAATACAATTGCACCGTCCTCGATACGGGAGTTTACTGTAGTTCCGTCACAAATAACGCTTGCCGTGCCATTTATACGCAGACGGCATACACCGCCGCAATGGGAAATAACAGACGCTTTTTCAAGTCTGCCGTTTTTCCAGCTCATTTCAAATTCAAATCCGCCTTTTCCACGGATTCCTCTTATGCTGCCCTCGCTCCATTCATCGGGAAGTGCAGGAAGCAGGGTAATTGTGCCTGCGGTACTCTGTAAAAGTGCCTCGGTAATTGCCGCAGTTCCACCAAAATTTCCGTCAACTCTGAATGAGGGTTCTTTGTTGATAAGGTTCGGATTTGTGGAATGAGTTATAAGTTTTTTGAGGTTTTCGTAAACCATATGACCGTCGCCAAGTCTTGCCCACATATTGGTAATCCACGCACAGCTCCAGCCTGTATGACCGCCGCCGTGAACAAGTCTGCGGACGAGGGTTGCACGTGCCGCATCTGCAAGACGTGGAGTTTTTGCAGGTGTAATTATATCCGCAGGGTGAAGTGCAAACAGCTGTGAAACGTGGCGATGACCTGCCTCAACTTCGTCATAATCAGCCGCCCATTCCTTAATCTGTCCGTATTTGCCTGTTTCCGGGGCAGGAATACGCTCTAAAAGCGTTTTCAGCTTATCTGCAAATTTGCTGTCCTTGCCGAGAATTTCAGCCGCCTTTATAACATCATTGAAAAGCACGGTTATAATCTGAGAATCCATTGACGGTCCCATACAAAGACAGCCTGTAATTCCCTTTTTGGTGATATACGTATTTTCAGGTGATACAGAGGGGCAGGTCACAAGTCTGCCCTCGCTGTCCTCAATGAGGAATTCAGCAAAAAATTCCGCAGCAGCTTTGAGTATATGATACTTTTCGTTGAGAAAATCAACGTCAAGGGTATATTCGTAATGCTCGAAAATGTGAAGTGCAAGCCACGCACCGCCTGTTACCCACAAAGTTGAGGGCATCCACAAATCCTGCGGTGCAGTATCGCCCCATATATCGGTATTGTGGTGGCATACAAATCCCTTTTCAATGCCGTACATCTCCTTTGCCGTAACAGAGCCGTTTTCGCATACACGCTCCAGCAAATCAAAGAGAGGGAGGTGACATTCGGGGAGGTTGCAGCTTTCCGCACACCAGTAATTCATTTCCGTATTTATATTAACGCTGTATCGGCTGCCAAGTTTCGGGAGCATATCTTCATTCCAGATACCCTGCATATTCATAGGCTGAGTGCCTGCACGGCTTGCGGAAATCATAAGATATCTGCCGTAGTTGAAATACAGTTCAATAAGCTTGTTATCGTGGATAAGACGCTCACAATCCCTGCTGTCCATAACATCGCCCTGTAATCGGCTAAGTCGCTCATCAACAGCAAATCCGCTTAAATTTTCGCCGCTGTTGTCATTGAGTGAAAGCTCCACACGGTCGAAAAGTTCCTTATAATCGGAAACGTGGCGGTAATAAAGCTCATCATAGGAGCAGTCAAGTGCCATTTCAACGTCAACTTCAGCGGATTCTATGTAATTTTCCGTGTAAAAGCTTGTTCTTGCAGAAAGAATAAGCATAACGGAATTGGCATTTTTAATGGATATTTTATTGCCGATAGTTTCAACTGTTCCGCCCTCAGCCTTTGCACCAAGGCAAGCCGCAAAGAAAATACCGTCAGCACTTCCGGTTCCGCCTGTGAAAATAATCATATTATCGCCGCAGGGACGGTTTTCGTCATAGTAATCCTCTCTGCCGCCCAGTCCGCAGGTAAGGCTTACGCTGTTGGGCGTATCGCTGTGAATATCAACTACCATTACCTGGTCGGGAGCAGAACAGAAAACATTTCTTGTATATAATACTCCGTTAGCCGAAAAGCTTACCCCTGTGACAGCTGTTGAAAGGTCGAGAATTCGGGAATAATCCCTTGCCTTTCCGCCAAATTCCATTGAAATTGTCAAATCTCCCAACGGCATATAGTGACGCATATTTTCGGGAACTCCCTGCATTTTCGTGAAAGCTACCCTTTCAGCCGCAGGAATATCTCCCTCTTTCAGAAGCTCACGGATTTCTGCCAGTCCTTCTTGGGCATTTGGGTTAATTCTGTGACGCAGTCCGCCCGACCACAGGGAATCTTCGTTAAGACGGATAAGTTCGTCGGCAGGTTTGCCGAAAACCATTCCGCCCATTCTGCCGTTGCCTATGGGAAGTGCCTCGCTGAAATCCCTTGCAGAGGTCTTGTATCTGAGTATTGTTTCAGTCATAAAATTCTCCTGAACCGTAGTTCTTCGATTGCCTATAGGGTATCGTTGATACCCTGAGTATATATTATCTATTATAACACAAATTTTCTTGAATTGCAATATTTTTTAGCCGTTAGCCATTAGCGTACAAAAAAATGAACGGCAGAAACAAATCCACCGTCCTTTAATTCTTTATTTTGTATTAACTCGCCGTCCTAAAAGCTAACAGCTAACGGCTAATGGCTAAAGGCTACAAATCCTATGGTTTCGCCAAAACGCACGGGAGTTTCAATGCCCTTTGCGGAATTTTCAAGAATATCTCCGTCAACGGCAATTCTGCCCTTTTCAAAAAGCAGAACAATAGTTGAACCGCCGAATTGGAACATACCCTTTTCCTCACCACGGCGGAATTTATGCCTGCCGTGGAGGTTGGAAATCTTACCCACAAGCATTGCACCCACTTCAACCTGCACCACATCTCCGAAATTTTCCGTGCGGAGAATGGTGTATTCACGGCTGTTTCTCTTGTAGATGTTGTAGTGTTCCAAGGCAATGGGATTGACGGTGTGAAGCACGCCGGGGAGAAACACGTTTTCCCCTTTGGTTCCCGAATCAAAATAGCAATAGCGGTGATAATCATCCACCGTAAGCCGGAAAGTCATAACATAAC
>CALFMA010000457.1 GCA_937880065.1 uncultured Ruminococcus sp. | reverse complement strand
ATGATTTTTATATTACCAATGTTTGTTTATAATCAATATAAAGATTTAAAAGCAAAAGCGGTCAAGATCAAGGCGCAATCAGATCAAGGATTTGAGGAGGCAATTTTCAATGAAACTTAAGAAACTACATATACAAGAGTATAAGAATCTTGTTGACTTTGCGGTCAACTTTGAAGTAGGAAACGGTCTTTCGATTCTTGTTGGCAACAATGGCTCGGGCAAAAGTAATGTTTTAGAGGTCATTAGCGGCATTTTTCATGATCTATTCAAGGAAAAATCTGATAGAAAGATTGTTTCTGATTATACCCTTGAATATGTGTTAAATGAGATCAATTGCAAAATTGAGCAAAAAAATGGAACTTTACGTTGTTATGGCGAAAATTTTAAAAATAGAGATTCTTTTATAACGCAAAATGCTCCGAATAATATAATTGGTTTGTACAGTGGCGAAGAAGATAGGTTGTGGACTTCATTTTATGAAACATATTATAAATCATACATAAAAAGGATAAAAACCAACCGCCATCAAGAACGCATGCGGTTAATGCTTATTAACAAATATTATTGGAATGTTGCTTTGCTTACTTTGCTTTTATCCGACAATGAAACTTTGAAGCCGTTTATAGAAAATGATCTATGCATAACTTCAATTTCAAAAATAGAACTGAAGTTCAATTTTAAATATTTTGATGATGTCAATGAGCTGCTAAAAATTTTTGTAAACAGAATTAATCCTGATCACAAAAGTAAAATTGATTTCAGCTTAGAAGATTTGCATGATAATATATTCTTTGCTGAAGTTACAGATGAAAATGGCAACACAATTGTAGATGAAAACGGAATATATCTTAAGGTTGAAACAGGCATAACTGATAGCGAAGTTTTTATTAGTTTGATGCAGTTATGTATGCCAAAAAAAGAAAAAGTGATAAGTGATATTGAAATCTATTTGAACAATGATATTACTGTTCAACAGTTAAGTGAAGGGGAAAAGAAATTAATCCTCGTTAAGACTGTTTTGGAAATACTTTCGGATGAAAAAACATTGGTGCTTATGGATGAGCCTGATGCTCATTTACACGAAGGCAGGAAGTCTGCGCTTTGTAATATGATGAGAGAATATCCTAATCGACAAATTGTAATAGCCACTCATTCTCCTGTTATGGCTCAATTAGCTAATGAAAAAGAACTGTTGATGTTAGAGCAGGAGGAAGGAAAAACAACACTTCTTTCAGAAGAAAAAATTGATAAAATCAAACATTTGACGGGTACATCTTGGGATGTTATCGGTCAAGGAATGATTTTGAAGTCAAATAGACCACTTGTCGTTTTTGAGGGTAAAACAGATGTTATGTATGTTAAACGTGCGTTGGAATTGCTAAAACCAAGTTTTCCCGCTTATACATCTTTGAATGTAGATTTTTTAAACGCTAATGGTGCAGGAAATGTAAAATCGTTTATTGATAATCTTAAGGCTTTGGTTCCGAACACTAAAAAAATAATTGTTTTCTTTGATCGTGATAATGCAGGAAAAGATGGAGTTCAAGCTGTTACGGGTATTTCTAAAAACGACGAAAGAGTTGCTCATTATCAAGATGTTGTTCAAGATAATATAACTACTTCTTTTATCCCATATAAAGACGGTGTAACAGATGGCGATTTCCTTATCGAAGATTATTTTTCTTGGGATGGTACAATTAAAGCGATCGTCGAAGATGTTATACCCGATCGTAAACATCCAATAAAGATGTTGCCTAATTTGCCGGAAAAGATAAAAAAAGAGCTTGAAAAGAGGGTTAATCGATTTGCGGCTGATGAGTTTAATGGATTTATTCCTTTACTTGATAAAATAGTTGAATTGACAAAGGGGCAGACAACATGAATACACAAAAACTCAATTCAGCAATAGCTGAGTTTGTGAAGAAAAAGAAATCCAACGCTGCTTATTACAAAGAAAACTGGGCAGAACGTAAAGAGCGCAAGGATTATTATCAGTCATTTACAAAGGACAAGCTTATTGCTATGACTGAAGATGAGTTCTTAGAGTATATCAGTAAGCTTTGGTCTATGCTTATTTGGGGTAATAAAAAATACGTTGTCGACAAACTGATTGCCGACAACGGTTTTGCCACGCTTAAAAAGCAGTTAGCTGAATTACTCTATGGTACAAACTCAATTGAAAAACGCTGGGATGTATTTTTAAAGTCTATTAAGGGTATGGGACCTGCAACCATTAGCGAATTGCTTACATACGCTAACCCGCAGGAATATGTAATCTTCAATAAGACTACAATCCTTTGCTATGGCTATCTTGATATTCCCGATATGCCGAAATATAACTATCAGTACACCGGAAAGAAATATGAAGAAGTTTGTGCTATTGCAAAAGAGATCGCCGCAGAGCTCAAAAAGGCAGGTGCAGACGATTATGATCTCTTGGCAGTGGATTACTTTATGTGGGATGAAATTCTTCCACTTGCTGAAAAGAAAACTTCAGAGATTCCTGTTATCACCGAAGTTAAGAAACCTGTTACCGTTAAGGATTCCAAATCTCTCCACGATGAGATTAAGGAAAAGTTGGTTGCAATTGGTGAACTTCTCGGATTTGATAGCCGTTCTGAAGTAAAGATTACCACCGGCGCAGTTGTAGATGCTGTGTGGGAAGCTAAAATTGGTAATATGGGTAAAGCAATCTATGTGTTTGAGGTGCAGTCTAAAGGATCTATTGATAGCCTTATTCTTAATCTCAAGAAAGCACAAAGCAACGCTGCTGTTCAGGCTGTTGTTGCAGTTGCCGATGAAGAACAACTTGCAAAGATTATTCGTGAAAGTACAGGTGTTATTGACGAAAAGTCTCTTCGTACATGGGACTCCGAAGATGTTTTAGCAGTCTATGATGCTCTTGTCAGAGCACACGAATCAATCAACAAACTTGCACTTGTACCAGAAAGTTTTTAAATCAAAGATGCTATCAAGTACTTTTTATATGGTAATACAATACAATCAATTTATATAGATTAAGAAAGGATGTATCATTATGTATCAAACATTAAAGTCTGAAATCAAAGAAATTATAGAAATCGTAAAGCAATGTCCCGATTCATTGCAAGAAAAATGTTTTGAGCTGCTCTTAGAGAATTTTATAAATTCAAACAACACCCCCAATACACCACAACAAAACAGTGCACCAGTTTCGTCAAAACGTAATGATTATGCAGATATATCTGCGCCTAAAGAAGAAAAAAACGAAGCAGAAAACCAAAGCACCGAAATCGCTCTTAAAGATTTTCACGTAAAAGTTCAACGTTTTCTGCAAAGCAATAACATTACTATTGAAAACATAAACTATCTTTATTATAAAGAAAATGACAAACTTATGCCTCTTTATGATACACTCAATAGTACAAATATGTGTGAATGCCAAATTAGACTTGCTTTGCTTACCGCGTTTGAGAACTCTTTCTTTGATAATAATGGCGAAATGATGTTTACTTGCAGCGAGGTAAGAACAAGATGCAATACTATGAAATGCTACAATGCATCAAATTTTGCGTCATATTTCAAAAACAATTCCTCATTATGGGAAAATTGGCCTGAAAAGCCTGATAAAAATCTATCAATATATCTATCAGCTGAAGGAAAAAAAGAATTAGCAAAGGTGCTCCTTGATTTGGCAAAGGATGAATAATTATGTCTATTAAAGATGTTACTTTATCAGCAAAAACTCTTTGGAACGATATTAAAAATGCTAAATCAATCTTAAAAAAGGGAACAGCTGTACAAGTTAGAAATGAAAACGAAAGAAAAATATACGAAAAAATAGCCTGCGATTGGTTTGATTTGCTTTCAAAACAATTAGCAAGTTTTGGAGTACCCAAAGATATCCTCAACAAATATGATAATGCTTTTCGTGCCATATTGAAACTAAGCGCTTCTGTTAACCGAAGGGCATCATATAATAAACAGTTAGATATTATTTTGTCAGATTTTAATGATAATATTATTATCTTTTTGCAGACAGATGCTGTAGAAAATGCAGAAACAGAACATCACCAATTTACCGAAGAAGTTCATACTCTTTTAAATAAAATTTCTAATCCTGATGAAAATGAATATTTATCAGAAGCGTTAGGATGTTGGGAAAGTGGTTATCTAAAAGCTGCAACAGTTCTATTATGGTGTGCTGCTATCGATAGAATTCATAAAGTTATTGAAAAAAACGGTTTTGACGTTTTCAATAATACATCAAAACAAATGAAAGAACAAACATCTGGTAGATATAAGCGATTTTCAAAAGAATATAACATTCAAAATATAAGTGAATTGCGAATGGCTTTTGACAACGATGTCTTATGGGTAATCGAAGGAATGCAGTTAATTGACACAAACGAAAGAACCCGCCTTGCAAGTTGTTTTGACATGAGGTGTCATTCAGGGCATCCGGGAGATGCACCAATTACAAAATATAATGTTATTTCATGTTTTTCAGATATAGTTGAAATAATTTTAGCAAATCCTAAATTTTCGCTAAATAACTAAAAGAGTAAAATAATTAAGCGCTGGGATTTAATTAAGAGGTGAAATATGCTCGATAATAGTGTAACACTGTTTAGTGTAAGTCTAGATAATATTTGTAAATCTATAACAGATGAACGATTAATTCTTCATTCTTGCAAGGCAATTCTTTCAGAAGCAACATATTCAGAATTGGATGAATTATCTTTTGCAAACATAAATCATAACGATTATGGCTTTGGTTGCATAGAATATGAATTTAGTTTCATAGAGAACTTTAAAAAGCCTTATATGCATTTTTTTATTTCCTGTTTTTCTTTTAGGATGGATACGTTAAATCATCCTATAAAAATAAACTGTCCCAAACCATATGTAAAACTTAAATTTCTAAATCCAAATGCTACTCGTTTTAGCACTTTTATTTTGTTATTGTATCCTTCCATTACACCATTAGAATATGATACAAGTAGTGAATTTCGT
>CALFMA010000456.1 GCA_937880065.1 uncultured Ruminococcus sp. | reverse complement strand
CGGTGGATTCCTTGATAAAGTCCATAAGCGTATTGGTCAGCACGGACAGGAGCGCTACGAGAATACCGATCAGCACGATGGCAATGACCATCCAGATGAGCTGCGCCCTTGCAAAGTGCTTGATATTCTTGTTCTTCGGGGCAAACGCCATAATGAGACAGGCGATCTGCCCGATGATGGGGATGGCGAACAGCAGCATCAGCCCGAAGTATGCGCCGGTGCCGACCACCTTGCTTGCGGGATCGGGAGCAGGCTGTGTGTAGGTCTGCTGTGCCTGATAGCTTTGTGCCGGAGGCGTATGTACCACGGGGGTTTCCACCTTCGTGTCCTTTGCCTCGGTCACGGTTTCGGTCGTTGCGGTTGCGGGATCGGCGGGGGCTTTGGTGCCGCATTCGGTGCAGAACGCCACGCCTTGTGCTATCTCCTTACCGCATTCGGTACAGAATTTTGCCATTTCGTCACCTCAATTCTTTCTGTGGGTAAAATCAATTATTTCTCCGTCAAGGTGTACTCGCTCTCGTCGAACATACTCTTAACGGTGGAAAGGGATGCGCCGTCGTAGGAGTCATCATACTCATACACGGTAGTTCCGTCGAGCTTCATTTCGTTGAGCGTTCCCATAGTTTCTTTCTTATGGGTCATAAATTTCTCGGCATCCTCTGCGGAATCAAACTTATAAACGTAATAAGCAGACTTCAAATACGTTTCGCCAAACTCAAAAACCTTGTAGCTTACCGTCCAGTTTGTATTGGGCTTGGGGTTGGGATTGGTGGTTTCCTTAAAGGTCATAACGTACTTGACGTCGTCCTTATTTTCTTCGCCGCCGTTGTTATTCTCTCCACTTTGGGAAACGCCGGGGCTATCCTTATCGGGAGCGGTTGTGTTGTTATCTCCGCAAGCTGCGAGAGAGAAGATCATCATCATAGCCAGTAAAAGTGCAAATAATTTTTTCATGTTGTTATCCTCCAATTCTTGTTTTTTGAATCGCACACACGGGCAGTGGTTGGTGTTGCGGGCCGCCCGTGATTTAGAATTATTTCACAAGCGTTGCACCCTTATAGAAACTTTTCGCAATTTCTTCGTAGGTTTCGATATTCACGATTTCCTGTCCGAAAACGCTGTCCGTTCTGTCAACAGAAGTCATACAAAGTTCTTCGGATTTATCTTTGTAATTTGTCAACGCCGTCGAGGGATCAATACCCTGTGACTCGTACAGATCCCACTTGCTCTGATAATCATCCATCGCTTTCTTGTAGCGCTCGGAGGCGGTATAGGAAGCGTTGGAGTAATACACGGTATAGTGAATCAGATTATTCAGCGTGGTATCTTCGTTCCATTCTGCAACGTAAAACTCCACATAGCCGTTCTCCTCTTTGAAAGCGACGAAGCGTTTTCCTTCTTCGCTTTTTCCAAGAGATTCTATAAATGCAATCTGCTTGGCTGAAAACTCACCTTCGATATCATAAATGGTTCCAACATCATCGTTTTCTTCGCTGCCGTCTGTGCTTTCGCCGCCTTGATTTTCGGTCTGCGAAG
>CALFMA010000455.1 GCA_937880065.1 uncultured Ruminococcus sp. | reverse complement strand
TCCTTTGCGGATACATTTACGATACCGTTTGCATCGATATCGAAGGTAACCTCGATCTGCGGAACACCTCTGGGCGCGGGCGCGATGCCGTCCAGCTTGTTCTGTGTGGGGTAGAACGCTGTGCGGATCATACGGTTGTATACGTTGGAGAGCAGCAGACCGTCCTTTACGACGGGGTCCTGCTCCTTGGGGTCAGCGGCGGGGTTGTAGGGCTTGGGCATGAAGCTGACAGAACGCTGTCCCAATCCCAGTCCCAGCCAGTGCATACGCAGCTGTTCAGGTGTGTAATAATTGAGCAGGTCATCCGCCATCGGGGGCTTGACCGCACCGGAGCTGGATGCCTTTTTATCCAGAAACAGAATGTGATGATTTGCCACAATTGTCGGCATCTGAAGTTCACCATCCGCAGGGTCAGCGGTCTTTTCCGCAGCAGCCTGCTGTGCCATCCACATTGCAGGCTCAGCAATACCATAGAAGTAAATGTTATCCTGACCGATAAACTGATAAACTGTAGCGTCCTTGCTGCACCAGTAGTCCTTCCACTCGTCACGCTGATGACCTATGGATTCGAGATAAGTCTGAGTAAAGGAGATAGGAGCCCAGAGAGATTCAGGCCATACCCATACTGTAAGACCGTCAACTCCGTCCATAACAGGTGCAGGAACGCCCCATTCGATATTTCCAGTAAGGCGGAAAGGAACGAGAGTTTTACCTGTTCTGTAGCGGATTCCGTTTTCTGTGAGAATTCGGCAGGCTGTATCGCAGTCGGAAAGCTTGTCAAATTCAATTGTGAATGAGGGCTTTTTCTTTTCCTCAATGTAGTTATGCTCAGGCATAGTTCCCTTGATTTCAAGGTATTTTTCTTCAAATTCACGCTTTACGTAAATAACAGGCTTTTTGAGGAATTCGTCAATTGTTTTCCATACAACAGGGCGAACATCCTTACGCTTTTTGAGTTCCTCAATCCAGTTTTTCATAAGTTCCTCATAGTCACGGAGCTTGAAATACCAGTTAGTAACGGGCTTCATTGAGGGAGTCTTGCCTGTGAGTGTGCTGACGGGGTTGAGCAGATTTTCGGGCATATACTGGTGACCGAGGTCGCACTCGTCAGCGTATCCCTTTTCGGAAGTACATCCCTCAACAGGACATTTACCGATAACCTGTCTGCCGTTGAGGAAACAGCCTGCCTCCTCGTCATAGAACTGCATTGTTGTAATCTGGTTGAGCTGACCTTTTTTGTGGAGGGAGCTGATAAACCAGTCGGTCACTTCTGCGTGGATTTCCTTAGAGCGACCAAGTCCCGATGCTGCGTAGAGGTTGGGGGAAATGCCGTATTTTCCGAGAGTAGCTTTCTGTTTGTCGTGGTTGGACTGAACGAAATCAACGAGAGAACCCTCAAATTCGCCCTTTTCAACCTTGACACGCCAGCCCTCAGCGATAGGGGAGCCGTAGCAGTCAGTACCTGTTACGAAAATTACGTTATCCTTGCCGATTCTGTCACGGAGAAAACGTGTATATGTATCGGCAAAAACGAGCATACCGCCAACGTGACCGAAGTGAAGTTCCTTATTGCCGTAGGGCATACCGCCTGTGACAACAGCTCTTTTCGGGAACTGGGGACGTGGGATTTCAAAATTCTTTTTATTCTTATCGGACATAACAATGTTCCTTTCGTCTTTGGATTTTAACACAACTTATATTATAGCACAATAGAAGCTGTTTTGCAAGGGTTTTGGAGAAAAATGTTATGGGATAAATTTTTTAGCTTTCTCTATTGAAAATATCGGGGGAGTGTGGTATAATATGGGTAGTTGGACTGACTGAAAAATAAGATAAGACTTTGGAGGTTATTATGCGTAAGTGTATTAGATGCAACATACCGATGATTGAAAATTGTGGCATTAAGGTTAAAGGTGCTGCCTATGGAGTGGTATTGACTAATGATGAAAACAAAATGTTGGGAGGAAGAATGGAGCAGCCTAAAGTAGCTATTTGCCCTGAATGTGGAGAGGTATCTATTTATTTGGAGAATGTAGAGAAATTAAAAAATAGATAAGCAAATATCTTAAGGTCATCTCTAAAAACTCCTTTTGAGAAAAAGCAGATATGCACGGCATCTACTGTGTCAACCTCCCTTGGAGTGCGGCAGCACGCCTGCGGAAGGTTTCCTTGCAGCTGCCATATCTATCTGCTTTTTCTTTAATCAAACGAGTTTTTAGAGATGCCCTTAATAAAAATCGTCATAACGCACAAATTAAACAGCAAATTTTATAAGAACAATCAGTCGTATTCCCTTGAAATTATTGCGAAAATGTGTTATAATAATAGTGCATATTATATTTTTATATGGGGGTTGAGTTATGACCGCTAAAGAAGAATTCATAAAAATCTATACCGAAAACATCAAGCGAAAAGGCGCAGACAAATTGCTGGAATATCTGGAAAAATCGGACTTTTTCACAGCTCCGAGCAGTACCCGCTACCACGGCTCATATGAGGGCGGATTGGTGGAACACAGCGTAAATGTCTACCATTGCCTTAAAGATTACCTCTCACGCCCAAGAGTTAAAGAAACTTATGGTATGAATTACTCCGAGGAAAGCATCGCAATTGTTGCCCTGCTCCACGATTTGTGCAAGATAAATTTCTATACCACCGAGCTTCGCAATAAGAAAAACGAGGTAACAGGAAAGTGGGAGCAGGTGCCATTCTACGCTATAAATGACACATTGCCCTATGGTCACGGGGAAAAATCCGTGTACATCATTTCAGGCTATCTCTACGGTGAGGGACGGCTCACCCGTGATGAAGCCTGTGCAATCCGCTGGCATATGGGATTTTCGGGAATTGAGGATAAAAACACAATCGGCAAGGCTCTTGAAATGTATCCTCTTGCTTTTGCTCTCCACGTTGCCGATATGGAGGCATCATATTTTATCGAGGGTTCTAACAAATAATATACACACAAACATATCTGAAAGGGGTATTTAATTATGAATTGGTATGATAACGCCATAATTTATCACATTTATCCGCTTGGTTTCTGCGGTGCACCTAAGTTCAACGACTTCGGCAGCGAGGTTTCCTATCGCCTTGACAAGGTGATTGACTGGATTCCCCACCTTAAAGAAATGAACGTAGACGCTGTTTACTTCGGACCTGTTTTTGAATCCGTTGAACACGGCTATGACACGGTGGATTACAAGAAAATCGACCGCCGTCTTGGCGATAACAACTCTTTCCGCTTCATCTGCGATAAGCTTCACGAGGCTGGTATCAGAGTTATCCTTGACGGTGTTTTCAACCACGTTGGAAGAAAATTCCCACAGTTTGTTGATATACAGGAAAAAGGACAGGGTTCGGGCTATTGCGGCTGGTTCCAGAATTTAAATTTCGGCGGTCAGTCACCCTGCGGCGACCCATTCTGGTATGAGGGCTGGAACGGTCATTATAACCTTGTAAAGCTTAATTTGCAGAATGTAGGGGTATGCGACCATATCATTGACGCTGTCAATTACTGGATTGAATCCTTTGGAATTGACGGTATCCGCTTTGATGCCGCTGATTGTATCGACTTCAATTTCTTCAAGAGAATCCGTGATTTCTGCAAGGGAAAGAAGCCTGATTTCTGGCTTATGGGCGAAATTATCCACGGCGATTACAACCGTTGGGCAAATCCCGATATGCTGGACAGCGTTACAAACTACGAGTGCTACAAGGGTTTGTGGTCATCTCACAATGACAAGAACTACTTTGAAATCGACTATTCAATCAATCGTCAGTCAGGTGCTAACGGCGGTATTTACAAGAATATCAACCTTTACACCTTTGCGGATAACCACGATGTAAACCGTCTTGCAAGTACTGTAAGCAACCCTGCACATCTCCCGCTTATCTATACTCTTATGTATACAATGCCCGGTATTCCGTCAATTTACTACGGCAGCGAGTACGGCATACAGGGACGCAAGGAGAATAATTCCGACGATAATCTCCGTCCATGCCTCCACCTTGCAGATATGGAGCGTGAAAATATTGACCTTTACAAGCACATTGTAAAGCTTGGCAGAATTTACAAGGCTTATCCTGCACTTCGCACAGGCGGCTATGAGAAAATGCAGATTACAAATCAGCAGCTTCTTTTCAAAAAGGTTCTCGGTGACCAGACAGTTTATGTGGCTCTCAACCTTGCAGATTATCAGTATGACATTAATTTCGGCACACATCTCCCTGCACTTGTTGACGTTTTAAGCGGTCAGCCAATTGATGTAAACAACGGCAATGCACATATTTCTATGCAGCCATTTACAGCAATGATTATCGTTGCTGATGATATTGTAAATAATCAGCCTGAGGCTGCTCCTGCTTATAAGGAGGACGCTTTCGAGGAAACAGAAGTTGTTGTGGGCGGTATATATCACCACTACAAGGGCAATGAATACGAGGTAATCGCTGTTGCAAATCATACTGAAACTAATGAGGAGCTTGTAATTTACAAGAGCCTTTCAGATGAAAGAGTATGGGCAAGACCAAAGGCTATTTTCTGCGGAAAATCCAGCGACGGCACTATGATGAGATTTGTTAAGATTAACTAATACTAATACCAAAACCAAACCGAAATTGCGGGCGGATAATATCCGCCCCTACATAGGATTACGATATATAGCCAATCTGTAGTGGAAGTTTGTACCGTGTCCTATATTTTGATTTTTCAGATAAAAACATACATTTAATGCACAAAAGGGGGCGAGAAATGAAGCGTGTAACCTTAGTGCGGCGTATAGTGGCTTTGTTTCTTGTCCTGGCAATTATCCCATTGCTTTTGTCTTGCAGTCAGATTGCAGAAACGGACAATAAGCAATTAAACGATTTTTCTCAGCAGGTTACAAGCAGCGATTTTTCAGGCTTGACAGCTTTAATTCAAGCCGAAAAAATACTGCCGCAGAATACCACAAGAATTGCCCGATGCGATTCATCAGGCAGACAAATTCAGCTGAAATACGTTGACTACTTTATTAAAAGGAATAATTTTCTTTTATATGCCGCTGCCATATTATATATTGCGTTGTTTTACATCGCCTGTAGGATATGCAGCAGCCGAAAATTTATAATCAAGTATATACATAATCAGGACGGATACAAAAACAGACCTTCGTTTTATTGATTGATTAAAATAACAATATTACGGAGGAAAATAAAATGTTTAAAATTGTGCTTATAATTGTATGTGTATTAATATTTGTGGGAATGCTCGCCATTGACTTTTTTATTTCAAAGGATATGAACCGCCCCGCAAAAAGCAATGAATCTGAAAAAAAGACAGAAGAATAATATATCCGCTATAATCAGCAGCGGATATACATAATCATACAGCGGCGGGAAATTTTTCCTGCCGCTTTTTTTTTAGAGATGCCTTTAAATTTGTGTGATATTTTCCTATGCAAATTCGTTTTATATATAGAACCGGTTCAAAAAGGAGGCTGCCCATGACGAAAAATGATATGGAATTGTTGTATGATAAGTACAGCGGTTCGGTGTATCGCCTTGCTGTCAGCTATTGCAAAAATACCGCTGATGCGGAGGATATTGTTCAAGAAGTCTTTATGAAGCTTTTTTCTGCGGATATGGATTTCCCCGATGAACGCTCCGAAAAGGCATGGATTATGACGGTAACTGCCAACAAATGCCGTGATATGCTCCGTTCCCTTGCTTATAAATGTTTTCACCATTCCGTTGCACTTGAGGACGCTGACCTGATATATGAAACACCACAGGAAAGTGCAGTTTATCATGCCGTTATGGGACTCCCTCCGAAATATCGCATTGTTATTCATCTGTATTACTATGAGGGATACTCAACGGCAGAAACGGCAAAAATTATCGGTATATCCGAAACTGCGGTACAGACACGGCTGTACCGTGGGCGAAATCTGCTGAAAAAATCTCTCGGAGAGGATGTGTGCGTATGAATATCAACGACTATAATAAGGTGATTGACCGCCTTTCGCCAAGTGCGGAATGCAGAAATGAGGTTCTTAATATGAAAAAACAAAGGAAAAATATAAAGCTTAACAAAAAGGGAATTGCGGTAATTGTAGCTGCGGCAGTTGCCGCCTGCGGTGGTACGGCGGTTTATGCGGCTGAAAAGCTTGGTGCTTTTGACAGAGTGAACAAAACACTTGAAGAAACGATTGTTCTTTCTGACGGAACGGAACTTGAAAAGGATAAACTTGCAGAACTTGATTACAACCAAATTTCCGATTCTGCACAGGTATTTACTGAGCCAATCAGCTTTGAGGGCGAGGAGTTTTCAATTTCAATCGAAAGCGTATACTGTGACGGAAATACTGTAATGCTTGGACTTACGGGCAGTCTTAACAATGGAAATCCCAATGGCTTTGAGTACATCAAGTTCAGACCTGTGCTGAAAATAAATGACAAGGTTTACAGCGATAATTCCGACATTTACAGAGAAGTTATGATGGCAAGGGGTAAGTTCTATCTTGCCGAGGGAACGACAAACAGCTTTGTTGGACATTTTCAGATAACATTGGACGAAAAACATAAAATAACCGAGCCTGAAAGTATGACATTCAGCTTAAAGGATTTTGTTCCCAACAGCGAAATTTACGGTGTTCCTACGGAAAATTCCGCAAAGCTTAAAGATGAATTTTCAGTATGTTTTACCGTTACTCCCGATGAAAGCCAAATCCGTCATATAAATCATACCTTTACCGACAGGGAAGGCTATTCCGTAACAATTTTTGATATATCACCTGTGGCAATGGAATTGCAATGCTTTGAAACAAATGAGGAAATTGCGGAGCGTATTCCTTACATTAAAAATCATAGCGACAGCAAAGTTATTGCCGTATTTACTGACGGAAACGGCAAGGAACTTGAATCTATCAGTATGCGTGAACCAAAAAAGCGTGAGGACGGCACTTTTGCGTCATTCAGACAGCCGCCCACATCGGATATAATCAATATCAAATATTATGATTTTACTCAGGCAAGTGAAAAAGACGAATATGCTATAATTCACGAAATGACAATTGACCTTGAAAATCTGACAGTTGTTGAATAATGAATTTTTGCAGTCTTTATTAAGCGGTAGTTTTTACGACTACCGCTTATTTTATTGTGCTGATATAGGAACCGCCCATAAAAAAGGCGGCAGAATTAAATTCCACCGCCATTATAATTACGCATTACGAATTACGAATTATTCAATACCTGCCTGCTGTTTTGCAGCTGTGAGAGTGTTCTTCATAAGCATAGCAATTGTCATAGGACCTACGCCGCCGGGAACAGGTGTTATGTAGCCTGCAACCTTTTCAGCTGACTCGAAATCAACGTCACCGCAGAGTTTACCGTTTTCATCTCTGTCCATACCAACGTCAATTACTACAGCACCCTCCTTAATCATATCACCTGTAATAAACTTAGCCTTGCCGATTGCCACAACGAGAATATCAGCAGCCTTGCACTCCTCTTTGAGGTTCTGCGTTCTGGAATGGCAGATTGTAACTGTGCCGTTCTTCTGTAAAAGAAGCATTGCCTGTGGCTTACCAACTATGTTGCTTCTGCCAACAACAACGCATTCCTTGCTAGCGCCAGCATGAGTTAATAAATTTGCTGGAAGATTAATTCTTCCTTGCTTATCAAATGTACATTCAGTAGCACCTGATAAAAAGAATCTCATAAAATTTCTATTGCCTTAAATAACCAATCATACAGTAATTTTTGAAACATTTTGCCCTCCGTAATTTTTCTACGGAGCCGATAGGAAGCTCCGTAAGTAATCTTTTTA
>CALFMA010000454.1 GCA_937880065.1 uncultured Ruminococcus sp. | reverse complement strand
GAATTCTGGATTGACGGCACACTTTCTGACGGTCAGATTGCCGTAAATATTCCCGATGAAACAGCTGATGCGGAAACTGTAAAGCTTTTCCTCAACGGTGCATCAATTACAGGTAAATCAGCACCTGCAATTTACGTGGCAAACGCTGAAAATACATCTGTAAATCTTGTTGACGGAACAGAAAATATGCTGTCTGACGGCGACACGGCATATAGCGGAGATTGGCTTGAAGCCGCAGTAATTGAGGCTAAGGACGATATAACTATAAAAGGCGGCGAACTCGGAACAGGCAGCCTTAAACTTACAGCCAATATGCAGGACGGCATTTTCTGCAACAACGATTTGAAAATTACAGGCGGAAATATTGATATTTCAACACTTAATGCAGAGTTGGAATCTGATGCTGTTAAGGGCAAATCATCACTTACAATCAAGGGCGGAAATATCACGGTTGACGCTGAGGGCGATGCTCTGAAATCCTCAAAGGGCGATGTTGTAATTGAGGGCGGAGTTATTTCAGCAAAGGCAGGAAATGACGCTATTCAGGCGGAAACTACTCTCACAATTTCCGACGGTAAATTAGCTGTATGCGGTGACAGAGGTCTTAGAGCAACTGTAGATGTGAATATTACAGGCGGTGAAGTCCTTGCAACAGCTACCGAGTATCAATGCGAAAATCTCACAGCGGCACAGGGTACATATCTTTTCGATTTTGTCAAGGAATGGGAAAAGAATAATCCTCTTACCCTTACAGATAGTTCAGGCGAAACAATTTTTGAGGAGAATACACGAAAGAAATTCAGCTATGCGGTTGTATCTTCTCCTGATATTGCAGCAAATACCGATTACAAGCTTTTCGCAGGCGGCATTGGAATGTTAAGCGATACAGGCTCGGATTTGTTCAAAGCTGATACCCCTGCTCACTATGTGGGAGTGAATAACAGCGACAGTTCAGAACTTCTCTACGCTAACTTATTCAGCACTAATAATGTCCACAAAATTGATATACAAATGGACGAAAGTCAATGGATTGACCTTATAAAAAATGCCGATACAGAGGCTTATTATCCCTGTGATGTTATGATTGACGGTGAGCTTTATGAAAATGTGGGAATTCGTACAAAGGGCAACAGCTCCCGAATGTTCGTTACACAGGCAGGCAAAGATAAGTACAGTTTCAGAATTAAAATGAATGAATACGACAAAACTCAGAATTACAACGGTCTTACCGAGTTTTGTATGAATAATATGTATTCCGACCCCTCTTGTATGAGAGATATACTGTGCTATGACGCAATGCACGAAATCGACGGCTATGCACCTGTTTGCAGCTATACAGATATGTATCTCAACGGTCAGCTTTACAGCTTTTATTTCCTTGCTGAACAGCCGGGAAAAACTCTTGCAGAGCGACTTGCTACAAATAATGATGCCTGTCTTTATAAGGCGGCTGAAAACGGCAATAACTACGACTGCACATTTACAACAACAATGTCCCTTGATAATTTCGATTTGAAATTCGGCGACGATGAGGAAAAAGTGCATATCAAAGAAGTTGTGGACGCAATAAACAGAGTTACTCCTTCGGATTATAAATTTATTGAGGATATACTTGATGTTGACAGCTTTTTAAAGGGATTTGCCGTAAATGCCGTAATGTGCAATTACGACAGCTATAACGGAATGATGGCACACAACTATTATGTTATGTACAACGAGGGTAAAATGCACTATGTAGGCTGGGATTACAATTTATCCCTTGGAAACTTTATGGATTACGGTGCATCTGTTAATTCCGACATTAAGACAGGTCTTTATCAGGCAGATGCAAATCAGCGTCCGCTTATAAAGAATCTTTTGCAGATTCCCGAGTACTACGACAGATATATCGGTTATGTAAAGGAAATAACACGTATGTACACCAACCCACAGCAGAGCGTTGATAAGTATGCAGCGCTTATCCGTGACCATGTGAAAGCTGACCCAAGAGCATTTTTCACCGCAGACCAGTTTGAAACAAATATTGCAAAGAGTGCAAACGGACTTCAGACAAATAACGGCGGCAACAATGGTATGTGGGGCGGCGGATTCGGCGGTATGTGGGGAGGCGGCTTTGGAGGCTTTGGCGGATTCGGCGGTGGATTCTCAGGCGGAGGATTCGGGGGCGGATTCGGAATGGAAGATATTTTCGACAGTATCTTCGGCGGAGGAATGTTCGGTGGCGGAAGCAGAACATCAAACGCAAACGCCGCAAGAAGAGGTCAGGATATTCAGCAGAATGTTACTATCAGTTTTATGGAAGCCTGCAATGGTGTAAACACTGATATTACTATTGAAAAACTCGAAAAATGTGCTGAATGTGAAGGAAGCGGATGTGCTTCGGGAACTCATCCCGAAACCTGTCCCGAATGTCATGGAACAGGTCAGGTAAGAGTTCAGCAGAGAACTCCTTTCGGTGTTATTTCAACAGCAAAGCAAATCCCCGCCATATTAACAGCAACTCTTATCAGTATTATCGCCTGTTTTTTTCTCACCTGCCACTACGATAATTTCACTGATACAATTAAAAAAAGCATCTCTGAAGAACACGAAAAAGCGCTGGTTAAAACCAAGGCTCTTTTCAGTAACATTCTCGGCAAAATGTTTAAGTCCTACTCAACCATTATACTCATAACCTTTTGTGAAGTTGCCATAGGTCTTAATATTATGAAACTTATCGGCGTTTATGACGGAGGGTACATCACTGCAATCTCAATTGTAACGGCATTTGTTGATATTTTCCCCGTTCTCGGCACAGGAACAATCATGATTCCGTGGGCTGTAATTAATCTGTTCACAGGCAATATCGGGCTTGGAATCGGTCTCATTGTTCTCTACGCCGTAATTTCTGTCATCCGCCAGATTATTGAACCGAAACTTGTTTCAATGAACATCGGCATACATCCTGT
>CALFMA010000453.1 GCA_937880065.1 uncultured Ruminococcus sp. | reverse complement strand
ATTCAGCACGTTCCCATTTTGAAACGCTCTGAGGAGTGATTCCGAGATATTCAGCAACATCCTCCTGCGTGAGATTTTTCAGCAGACGAAATTTCTTCAGATTTTCAGACAGATATAACATAGCATTTCTCCTTTTCTGTGTTTGGGCTAATTTAATTATATCACAGAAAAGAAGAATTTCAATAACGCATCAGGCGAAACAGATTAAACCTGCTTTTGATATCAATGTCAACCTCAAATTTGCTTGTATCATTGACTTTTTCCATTACCTTTGTTATAATCAATTTTACAAAAAGCAAAATCCGAAGGTATAGAAAATGAACAGAATTATGGTAATAGGCTGTCCCGGAAGCGGAAAAAGCACATTCTCAAAAGCACTGCACGAAATAACAGATATTCCCCTTTATCATCTGGATATGATGTACTGGAACGCTGACAGAACAACCGTTGACAAGGCGGTTTTCAGAGAAAAGTTATCAGGCACAATCCAAAAAAGCCAATGGATAATTGACGGCAATTACGGCTCAACAATTGAATTAAGACTGCAGGCTTGCGATACTGTTATTTTCCTTGACTATCCCGTAGATGTCTGTCTTAACGGAATCAGGGAAAGACGAGGCAAGGCACGAACTGATATGCCCTGGATAGAAAAGAGCGATGAAGAAGACGCCGAATTTATTGAGTTTATCAAAAACTATAATTCTATAAACAGACCTGAGGTTATGGCTTTGTTAGATAAATATTCCGACAGGGAAGTTTATATTTTCAAAAGCCGTAATGAGGCAGATGAATTTTTAAAACACACTAATCAAAATGATTTATGATTTTGTGTTATAGTACATTAAAATTACAGGCACACGGAATAAAAACACCGTGTGCCTGTTTTGTCAAAATTTCAGCTTATCAAAATTATTCACTATCCATCTTGTCATTTTGATGTTAACTTCATAAAAATCCTTATATTTTTCCTGCTCAGCAAACCATGCTGTGGCTATCAGCTGATTTGACAACAAGACATACGGAACAGCTTTTGATTCATCTTCGGACAGCTTTACAACACTGTCATATCCTAAAACAATCTCTTTATAAATATCAATCCACTTTTCCAGCTTGTTTTCATCATCGTCTGCAAAGGTTTCGGACAAAATCGCTGTCGCTGCATAGCACGGGTCAAAAATGCGGACATTCTTTTCGGATAATTCAAAATCAATAAATCCCCATTTGTCATCACAAGTAATAATATTGCTTGGATTCGGGTCGCGATGAATTATCTGTTTTGGAAGCTTTGGGTAAAGCTCACCGAAATTTACAGTATACTCTTCACATAAGCTATCAGACAAACCTACGCTTTCCTTGACCTTGGGCATAGCCCAGTTTACTACATCCGAGAATATATCAACGTCATTTACAACAGCATCCACATTCTTTAACGCAAGATGCAGCTGTCCTATTATTTCACCGATAAAACGAGCATTTGAAGCATATCCATCAAAATACACCTTGTCAGGCTTTATCTGACTTCCGTCAAGTCGTTCTGTAAGAATAAAATAATATTCGCCGTCAGCAACATATTCTTCATTGTTGAGTGTTTTAACAACATCAGCCGCATAAAGGCCTGCACTTGAAATCGCATCAGTAAGCGATATTTGTTTTTTTAAGTCGCCTAAATTTGCAGTAGCTTTTATAACATATTTATCGCCTATATAATACGCATTCTCGTGACGTTCGCCCGTTTCTTCGTAGTATATATCCTTGATTGATTCGCTCTGCAAGCCCCAGTGCTTCAGAATTTCTGCTATCTTTTTATGTGTAAGCATAATATGTTCCTCCTTAAAAAGATTGATTTTATAAGGCTTCTTAACCTTGAATCTTTTGAGGAAATCTGATGGAGTATAACCGATTTCTCGCTTGAATGCTTTATAAAAACCAGCATACGTTTCAAATCCATAAAGGAGTGCCGCATCTGTCTTACTCAGTCCGCTTGAAATATCATATATTGCATTCAGAAGCTTTCTTCTGAGGATATACTGCATTACAGGCATTCCTACCGCCGATTGGAATAATCGATAAAAATGATATAGAGAATATCCTGTCATATCTGAAAGGTCAGATACAGAAATCTCCGCCTTTAGATTTTCTTCGATATAATCCAATGCTGTCTGTATCGTTTTTCGGTTATCCATCCTGACACCTCACTTTCTGTACTGCTTGCAAGCTGAATATATAATATCATCTAATCAATGAAAATTCATTTCCCTGGTTGCTGTTTTAACTGCTCATTAGATTAACCACATATACCTTTCAATAAGCGTTAATGTTTTTACTGACGTTCAATATAATTAAATCCATCGCAATTATCTCCTTGGTCAGTATGTGATGTTGTGTTCATCAGACCACAACAGCCCTTAAAAAGCAACATTGCCGTATTCAGAAAGCATCGTTTGCGGCTAGTATATAATTAGACAAGCTGTAATTTATATAACTATTTCAAGCCGCACATTTTATATAGTTCCTCAATGCATGGTGATTTATATTCGATGTATTTATCAATATCATCAGGAAATAATTGTGCTGCTGTTTCTTTCACCGAACCATATTTTTTCGCTAATTCAGGATTATTCCTCAGAAAATCTCTGAAAGTAATATGCCGATGTAACTCTTCAGAATACTGCGGACACACATACAAATGGTGCTTTTGTAAATGTGGTTTATCCACATATTTGAATGCTTCTCTGTCTTTGATTCCAAGGTTGCCTTTGTGAATATAACCGATAGTTTCTAATTTATTTACAACATCATTAAATATGGAGTAATCTTTTATTATAACATCAATATCAATGCAAGGTTTGGCAGACAAACCCTCCACAGATGTGCTGCCAACATGTTCAATTCCGACAATTAAATCTCCTATCACATCTTCAATTTCTGCCTTTATTTCTTCAAAATCA
>CALFMA010000452.1 GCA_937880065.1 uncultured Ruminococcus sp. | reverse complement strand
GCAGATGTCGTGCATAGCTGTTTTTTCTCAAAAGGGGTTTTTAGAGATGCCCATATGCAAAAACCGCACAGGAAACAATATCCTGTGCGGTAAATTTATTATTCGTGGAAGAAATATGGCAGACAATCGTAAACGTAATGTCTTACATAACCCCACCAATGTGTGAGTGACGGTGCTACCATATAATAGAAGTTGCCCTGTGAGAAATCAGATGTGTATTTGAACTGTGAGTACTTCTTCATCGCTTCAATCTGCGGTGTAACATTAGGATATGCAATATCATCGCTTCCTGTTGCACACATAATATAGTATTCGTTTGGTTTAAGTCCCGATTTATCAATAGCATTTGCAATTGAACGTGCCTTGTCATCGCCCGAATTGCCCGACCAATGGTCACCGCTTAAAGGCATATAGTAGCCGACAATGTCAAGACAATTTTCCATTACTGCCCATGTTGAAACTGCACCCATTGAAAATCCGCCGTATGCTCTGTGCATTCTTGATGCCGCAATATCCTCAGCTGATGTAGATTCTGCATATGTGGAATATTTACCCTCAACAAAAGGAATTACGCTCTGACGGAATTCATTGTAGAAATTCTGTGCAGTACAGTTTCCGCCGTTGAATGTAGGAGTTACTACAATCATAGGTTCGAGTTCGCCATTCTGAATCATATGGTCAAGAATATTTCCAAGCTTTGCACTATCATCAAAGAAAATTGTATTCTCATTTTCTCCGCCGCCGTGCATAATGTAGAAAATATTGTACTTCTTGCTCTCGTCATAACCGTATGGGAGATATACGTGGAGGCTCTTTTGTCCGTTGATGCTTGAATATGTTTCCTTGACAATCTTGCCCTGCTGGCTTGCAGGCTCATTGATATATTTATCGGGAGCAGCCTTATACTGGAGATTTGCATTATAGTCAAAGGGAGTCTTTTCAGGCTCGGGAGGTGTAATCGGCTCACCCTGCGGAAATTCAGATATCTGACCCATTACAAACTGTGCAATAAGTACGAGGTCATTTACTGCTACTTCGCCATTGTTGTCGGCATCGGCATTTTTGGCGGATTTACCTTTGCCGTAGCCGTCAATATAACCCTTTCGTGCCATAATTATATCATAAACATTAATAACACCGTCACTAAATACATCACCACGGATAAGGGGAATTGCTTCACCTGCACCGACAATTTCAGTACCGCTTGCAGCACCTACAGCGTCATCAATATAGAAATCAGAAGTACCATTTTCAGTTTCAACATAAATTGATAAATCTGACGCACCCGACGGAATTTCAAAACTCTTATTTGACAGCTGAATCCATTCGCCGCCGTAAGCAGTTCCGCTTGCTATTTTGTCGTAATGTGCTTCTCCGTCACTTCCGTTATACTGCAATGTAAGGTGAAATGTGTTTTCCTTGTCCTCACTTGGTCCCATTACATTTACACTAAATGAATAGGACTGTCCGGGAACAAAAGTATCTGTGCTGAGTGCCT
>CALFMA010000451.1 GCA_937880065.1 uncultured Ruminococcus sp. | reverse complement strand
CGATGAAAGCGAGGAGCAGTTCAACGCACTTGCGGAATTCGTTGACCGTGTGGGATTTGACCGCCTTGGCTGTTTCCCATATTCCCCCGAGGAGGGTACAAAGGCGGCATCATTTGAAAACCAGATTGACGAGGAAGTTGCGGCTCACCGTGCTGATATTATTATGGAACAGCAGCTTGAAAGAAGCTATGACAACAATAAAAAGCTTATGGATTCCGAACTTGAAGCCGTAGTTGAGGGTTACGACAGATTCGGCGAATGTTTCTTCGGACGTACTGCCCTTGACGCTCCCGACATTGACGGAAAGGTATTTTTCACCTCGGAAAAGCCCCTTAAAATAGGCGATTACGTTAAAATCAAAATTACAGATACCCTTGATTATGACCTGATAGGAGAAGTGATTGAATGAATCTGCCAAATAAATTAACCCTGTTGAGAGTTATTCTCATTCCATTTTTCCTGCTGTTCATATATCTGGATATGCCCTTTAATTATCTCATTGCCTTGGTGATTTTTGCGGCGGCATCAATTACCGATGCCCTTGACGGAAAAATTGCAAGAGCAAGAAATCTTGTAACGAATTTCGGGAAATTCCTTGACCCCCTTGCTGATAAAATCCTCGTTCTTTCTGCTCTCACAGTATTTGTGGAGCTTGACGAAATTCATATGGGTGCAATTCCGCTGATTATCATAAGTGCAAGAGAATTTATGGTATCGGGACTTCGACTTCTTGCAGCCGACAGCGGTATTGTCGTTGCGGCAGGCATATGGGGAAAGCTGAAAACTGCATTCACTATGGTGGCAATTATTGCGGCTCTGCTGTGGCTCAGTATCTGCTATGATTTCAATTTCGGCATACCACAGGGCATTGTGACAGCTGTTGACTGCTATGTAATACCTGCTCTTATCTGGATTTCCACCGCATTGACGGTAATTTCGGGAGCAGTTTATCTGAAAGGCTACTGGCATCTTATCGACTCTGACAAATAGGAGGGAATGATATGAAATATTGTGCCGCACAGGTGAAATATCTCACAGCGATACAGGAGCTTTCTGCGGAATCCGAGGAAGTGAAAAGCGTTGATATTGCCCGACATTTAGGGGTTTCACGCTCCAGCGTCAGCAAAACCCTCCGATGTCTTGCCACTTCGGGGCTTGTCTGTGAGGATTATGCCATAAGCGTTGTACTTACTAAAGAGGGAACGGAAGCGGTAAGGGATATTTTCAGAAATTTCAATGAAACATATATTTTCTTCCGCCGTTTTCTGCGATTGAGTCACGAGGACGCACATAATCAAGCACTTACATTTGTGACTACATTCCCCGAAGAAACCTCTGACAGACTGCGAAAACTTATTAAAAAGACAATGAAAAACAATAAATAATATTTAAGCGGCAGATTGAATTCTGCCGTTTTTTGTTCGCCCAATATCGGCATAAGAAAAGACGGCAGGAAAATTTCCCACCGTCTGATTTACATTATTCTTTATCGTCCTTTTTTCTCATATCAGCTGTCATAGTAGTTGTGTTGAGGAATCCTGCGGGGTCAAGGCAGATACCCTGATAACGCACCTCAAAGTGGAGATGATTACCAAAGGAATTACCGGTATTTCCAACAAATCCGATAAGCTGTCCCTTTGTCACATACTGTCCCTCAGCGACATAGGTCATAATCATATGGGCATAAACCGTAGCATAACCGTCGGGATGCTCAATCATAACCACATTGCCGTAGCCCTCTGCTATCTCCTGGGCCGCAACTGCGCCGTTGCGGAGGATCAGGGCGTGGTCATAGATGTCTATTATATTTTCATTTACAATGGATTTGAGTTCCTTGAAATCCACCACCATCCCCTCTTTTGGTGAATCTGTGCCGTTGAGAGGTTCACCCTTTACTGTAACATACAATATATATGAATGCCCGTGTATGTTGCGGCATCTGCCGTCATATCCCGGGAGGGCGTGGGCCCCTTCAAATCTGAATTCCTTTGTAATTCTAAGTGTTGGCATATGAAATGTGTTATAAGACAAAGTTAACCAAATTTGCCCATTTATAGAAAGGAGTGTAAAATTGTTATAATTTGTAGTTTCATTCATAAAAATGTTTGAAAAGTGTTTATGATGTTAGAGTTTTTGCTAAATTTGTAATGTAACTTTTAAAACTAAGGATATGCAAGTTGATTTCAATGAGTTCCTTTCGGCAAGTGCAAAGGGTATGAAGCCTTCTCCAATAAGGGCTTTGCTGAGTGTGGTAAACCAACCGGGTGTAATCTCATTTGCAGGAGGTTTCCCAAATCCGGCAACATTCCCTATAGAGGATCTGAAGACCATTATGATGGAGGTTCTTGAGGAGGAGGGGACAAAAGCGCTGCAGTATGGAGGTACAGATGGAAATGCACAGTTGCGTGAGGAGCTGGCAAAGAGATACGTGAGGGACGGCCTTGATATAGACAAGGACAACATAATAATTACAACTGCTTCGCAGCAGGCAATAGACCTTACAGCCAAGGTGCTGCTGGATCCGGGTGATATTGTAATCTGCGGCCTTCCATCTTACCTTGGT
>CALFMA010000450.1 GCA_937880065.1 uncultured Ruminococcus sp. | reverse complement strand
ATTCCTTGCCAACAGCAAGTTCTGCATAGTCAGAGAGGATTAATGTTGCATCGCTTGAGTCAATTGAACTGTCACCGTTTATGTTGCCGAGGGAGATTGGTGTAGTTACTTCTGTTGGAGGTGTTTGAGGAGTATATTTGGAAGTTGTTACAGTTGTGCGTGTCTGAGTTGGCTGAGGTTTAACTAAGGGATTTGTTGTCTGTGTCTGACCGGGTTGTGGGTTAACTGCGGAAGTTGTTGCAGTTGTAAATGTCATAGTTGCTATAGGTGTGTTTGGGCGTGGTATTGTGGTTACAGGTGTGTGTGGGCGTGGTATTGTGGTTACAGGTGCGTTTGGATCATAGTCTTTTGTTGTTAATTTGAAAATTACTTTGTTGCCGGCTCCGCAGTCATATTCATATGATACCATTCTATTTTCGTCATTAAATGTCACAATATTTCCCTCAATTGTGCAGTTCACCCAGTTAGAAGCTTTAGTTACATCAAAGCCTGCGGGAAGGGTTGAAAGGTCAAATTTTCCGTCTGTAAGAGAGATTTTATAGACGTTATCCCTGCTGCTTAAATCTGTTAATTCAGTATTATTGCTTAAATCCAGTGAAGTAAGTTGATTTTCCATAAACCACAAAACTTGCAATGATTTATTGTTGCTTACATCAAGTGAAGTAAGCTTATTTCTATAACTATATAATTTTTCTAATTTAGTGTTATTGCTTACATCAAGTGAAGTAATTTGATTAGTATTACAACTTAAACATTCTAATTTGGTGTTCTTGGTTACATCAATTGAACTAAGTTGATTTTCACCGCAAGTCAAATTTGTCAATGCGAGGTTATTGCTTACATCAAGGGAAGTAAGTTTATTTTCTTGACATTCTAAATATTCTAATTTGGTGTTCTTGGTTACATCAATTGAACTAAGTTGATTTTCATGGCAAGACAAATTTGTCAATGCGAGGTTATTGCTTACATCAAGGGAAGTAAGTTGACTATTATAACACCACAAAGTTTTTAACTTTGGATTCTTACTAACATCAAGTGAAGTAAGCGGAAGGTTATTACAGCTTAAATCTCTTAATACAGGATTATTGCTAACATCAAGTGAAGTTAGTTGATTTTTTCCACACCACAAAATTATCAAATTTGTATTTTTACTAACATCAAGTGAAGTAATCTGAGTTTCATAGCAATAAAAACTGGTTAATTCAGTATTATTGCTAACATCAATTGAAGTAAGTTGATTTTTACTGCACTCTAAACTGGTCAACTTTGTGTTCTTGCTTACATCAATGGAAGTAAGTTGATTTTCATTGCAATTTAATCTTTCTAACGCTGAATTCTTACTTACATCAATGGAAGTAAGTTGATTTTTATAGCAGTCTAATCTTGTCAACTTTGCATTATTACTTACATCAATGGAAGTAATTTGATTAGCATTACAGCTCAAATAATCTAATTCGCTGTTGCTGCTAATATCAATTGAAGTAAGTTTGTTTCTACTGCAGTGAAATTCATCTAATTTAGTATTTTTACTTACATCAATCGAATCAAGCTGATTGTCAGTGCAATTTAATTTGATTAACTCTAAATTCTTACTTACATCAAGGGAAGTAAGTTGATTTTCATAGCAATATAAATCTATCAACTTTGTGTTCTTACTTACATCAAGGGAAGTGAGAAGATTTTTACCGCAGATTAAATCTGTTAATTCAGTATTGCTGCTTACATCAAGTGAAGTCAGCTGATTTATATGGCAATCTAATCTGGTTAACTTTGTATTATTACTAACATCAATAGAAGTGAGTTTGTTGTCATAGCAGTTTAACGCTGTCAACTCTGTAAAGCAGCTTATACCTGTCAAATCTTCAATATTTTTGCTGGATATATCAATTCTGGTAACAGCTGCGATTTCCTCCGCAGAAAGTATTCCGTCTTTGTCTTTATCGAAACTTCCGGCTATATACCCACGGAAAATCGGATCAGGAAAGTTTGTCGCATTAATTGCCACACTTCCATCAGCGGCATATACAATGTTTGTGTCTGTGCTTATAAGCGTATCCTGCGGCATATATGCCAAAGTTCCCGAACACATCAATAAAGCTGATGTAACGGCAAGAAGTTTTTTTAATTTGTTCATTTAATTACCCCTTTGTTTTAATACTGCAACACGTTAGTGCTACGTGGTATTATTATATCATATATGGATATATAAGACAATAGTTTTGTTAAAAAATAATGTAAAGTTCTGCTATTTATCCAAATTATATCGTAAAAAGACATACAATTATATATTTTTCAAACATAACAAAAAGACGGCGGAAATTAATCCACCGTCCATAAATTACGCATTACGAATTACGCATTATTTATCATTCTTCGTCGTAGAAAACATTGTAGTTCACACCACGATAAGCGTATGTGCTGAGAACAAGTCCGATAATCACGTACATACTAAGCATAGCCGTACCGCCGCCGCTTATAAATGGCAGGGGAACACCGATAACAGGGGCAACTTTAAGCACCATACCGATATTCATAAGGCAATGAGTGAAAAACAGACCGAATGCTCCCATACAAATGAACCGTCCAAGGCGGTCACGGGTAATTCTGCTGTCGGCAAAAACTTTAAGGCAGATATATGCCAGAAGAATGATTATTCCGATACAGCCTACAAAGCCGAAAACCTGCCCTGCATGGGCAAAAATGAAGTCGTTGTGAAGTTCGGGAACGTAGATATATTCATTTCCGCCTGCGAAAAGTCCCTTGCCGAAAACTCCTCCCGATTGTAAAGCGTAAATGCCCAAATCCTGCTGATATTCGATATTTTCGGGGTCAGTTCCGGGTTTGAACAGAATGAGAATTCTCTCCTTGTGGAAACTGCTGAGGAAGTTGAACCACATCACCGCAACTCCTGCCGCTATGACAAAGGGGGCAGCAAGGAGATATTTCCACGAAATATTGGCGGAAATCATCATAAATCCGAATATTGCGGCGAATACGATAGCCGTTCCGTAGTCGCCCTGCAACACTACAATTCCCATTGGAATTGCTCCGTGCATAAGCAGCAAAAGCATATGGAGAGGTTTGTTCATATTCTCCTCAACCTTTGAAAGATGCAGGCTGAATGTGAGAATAAAGGCGATTTTCATAATTTCCGAGGGCTGTAAGCTGAATCCGAAAATTTCAATCCAGCCACGGTCATCGGCACCGTCACGCTGATAACCCAATGAAGTAAAGGTCAGGGCAACAAGTGCAAGGGAAATCGGCACGAAAACGAACCATAGCTTTACAAGTTTCCGATAGTCTATATGAGAAATTATAATTGAGGCGGTCAAGCCGAGTCCCATTGAAAAAAGCTGAGTTTTCCAATAGCTGTCGCCGATACCCTCATCGGCACTGACTTCACTTCGTGCAATGCTGAAAATAAGCAGAACTCCCAGCACCGCACACAGGGTAACTGTGAATATAAGCCCGAAATCAAGGCTGTGTTTATTTGCAGGTAATTTTTTGAATGCTGATTTCATCTGATGTCCTTTCTATTTCTGTTCGTCATTGATGCGGTATTGTGCCGCCTCTGTGATATGTTTTTTCAGGATAAGCTCCGAATCGTCCAAATCCGCTATAGTACGGGCGGTTTTCAGTATTCGTGAATATGCACGTCCCGACAGGCTCAAAGCGTGGAAAATCCTGTCAAGAGTTGCCGATGCTTCGCTGTCCATAATGCAGTAGTCACGGAGTTTATTGTCGGAAATAAGGGCATTGCAGGTTATCCCGGTACCCTCAAATCGCTTCGACTGCCTGTTTCTTGCTCGTGTAACTCGCTGACGTACAGCCTCGGAGGATTCCTCTTTTTTATTTGAGGACAAGTCCTTGAATTCCGCAGGTGCAACCTCGATATGCAGGTCAAATCGGTCAAGCAGCGGCCCCGAAATCTTCTGCTGATAGTCCACAACCTTTTTGGATGAACAGGTGCAATTTCTTGTGGGATGTCCGTAATAGCCGCAGGGACAGGGGTTCATCGCCGCGATGAGCATCGCCCTCGCCGGATA
>CALFMA010000449.1 GCA_937880065.1 uncultured Ruminococcus sp. | reverse complement strand
TCAAATTAATGTTTTTTTATTATACTACTTTAATTCAAATTTGTCAAGACTCAAAAAAGCTGATGCCATTTTTTGACATCAGCTTTTTCAGTTTATTCTGTTCTGAGAGCCTCAACGGGATCTTTTCTTGCGGCAACTCCTGATGGGATAAGACCTGCAATAAATGTGAGGAACATACTGATTCCTACAAGAATTACAGCAGCCACAGGAGGAAGTGTTGCGTTAAGTGTATCAAGGCTTGTAAGTGAGTGAATTATAAGATTTATTGGAATATTTATGAGAAGTGTTGCTCCGATACCAATCAGACCTGCTGTAAGTCCCACAAGGAGAGTTTCAGCGTTAAATACAGTTGATACATCGTGCTTTGATGCACCGATTGCACGGAGAATACCGATTTCTCTTGTTCTTTCAAGAACTGAAATATATGTGATAATTCCTATCATAATTGAAGATACTACAAGAGAAATTCCAACGAATGCAATAAGGAGATATGCAATACCGCTGATAATATTTGTGATTGATGACATAAGAATTGCTACAACGTCTGTATAGTGAATTACGTCCTTTTCTTCCTTGCCCTTGTTGTAATCCTTGATTAATGCGGAAATGTCATCCTTATCCTCAAATGTATCTGCAAAAATTCTGATAATTGAAGGATCTTCAAGGTCAGCCTGACCAAGCTGTTTCATAACCTCATCGTGGCTGTATTTGGAGATTTCCTCGGGTGTGAATTCATCACAGATAAGGGCATATTTCTCTGTTGTAAGCTTTTCAGCATTCAATGCCTTTGCTAAATCCTTATCAGTAAGAGCTGCAAGCTGTGCCTGTACCTGTGCGGCATACTGCTCTGTGAACTGAGTTCTCATTGCTTCCTCTGCAAATTTCTTCATATCTTCATCAGACATTGAAGCTGCATAGGATTCAACCTGCTCGCCGCTTACACCGATTTCAGCTGCATATGTTGCCTTAATCTGTTCAATGAAAGCTTCTCTGTCAAAGTCTGTCATCATTGCCTCAACCTGTGCGTCAAGCTGCTTGGCATCAGGCTGTGACATAATGAAACGGTATACATCTGCCTTGCCCTTTTCATCGGCAGCTTTTATATACGCCTTTGCTTCCTCTGCTTTTTCAGCAAGTGTAGGCTCTTTATAGTCATCTGTCATGAACTTTGTACCTGTGATAAGGTCATTTTCTTCGTCTTCAAGCTGTGCCTTTACAAGTTCAGACTCGTTTGTCTTTTTTATAGCGTGCTGTGTAAGTTCTGCTGTGTATGCCATATAGCTTTTAATCATTGCATTATCCACATCTTCCTTAGGACGAATGAAACCAACGATTTTAATTTCTGTACCAATATCATCTGATGTGAAAAGTAAATCCATTCCTGTATCAGTTTCAGCTATATTTGCAACATTGCCTGTTTTTGTGTCATACTGGTAATTTTCAAAGGGAAGAATCATTTTGAACTTCTTGTTCATTACCTCGTCAAGCGTCCATTCTGTCTGGCCGTAATCCTCGATTTCTTCCTCATTCATAACAGCTTTGATATGTGACTGGAACTGGTCGGGGTCTTTAAGTCCCATTGCATAGAGAATAAAGTCGGGAATTTCATTATTCTTTGTAAGAACTACAACAACTTCATTGTAATTTTCAGGCCAGTTACCCTTTACAACATCGTACTGTTTTTTTACAATGTCGTTTACGCCCTTTCCGTCCTCGTTGGGGAGCATTTCCTCCATAACATTCATACCCATCATTGACATTTCAGCTGATGCCATAGAGCTGCCCATCATAGTTGAAACCATATCGCTTTTGCCCATATCAAAAGCATCGGTATACAGTTCCATGAAATCTACCTTTAAGATATCGCCGTTAGGTTCTTCTGTGTAGATATTCATAGGAATGTCATAGGTATATGCAATAGCAGTGGATTTTTCGTCAATTTCCTCGCTTGTTTCAAGGAATGTTCTGAAATCCTTCATATTATTTATCTGCTTTGCAGCGGAGTTCATTGAGTTGAACATATCATAAACCATTGTATTGGAATAGAGTTTGTCATCCTCAAAAACTCTGTTGTTATATTCATTCTGATTGTCAATCATAGCTGACAGCATACTTGCGGTATCAGCATTTTCCCTGTTAATCTGCAACGGATAGGAAGAAAGTGTTTCCTCCTGAATATCATTAATATAATTATTGATACCCGTTGAAAGTGAAAGGATTGTAGCAATACCGATAATACCGATTGAACCTGCAAATGCCGTAAGGAAAGTTCTTCCTTTTTTCGTCATAAGGTTATTAAGTGAAAGGGAAACGGCTGTTCCAAAGGACATTGAAACACGCTTTTTCTTTTCATCTTTTTTCTCATCCTTTTTCTTAGGCTTATAGGGATTTGTGTCACCTATAATCTTACCGTCCTTAACCTTTACAATACGGTTTGCGTATTCCTCAGCAAGCTCAGGGTTATGAGTTACCATAATTACAAGCTTATCTTTTGCAATTTCTTTCAGAAGATCCATAACCTGTACCGATGTTTCGCTGTCCAATGCTCCTGTAGGCTCATCGGCAAGAAGAATATCGGGGTTATTTATCAATGCACGGGCAATTGCAACTCGCTGCATCTGACCACCTGACATCTGATTTGGCTTTTTATGAAGCTGGTTTCCAAGTCCAACTTTTTCAAGTGCCTCTTTTGCACGTTTCTTTCGCTCAGCTTTAGAAACTCCCGAAATAGTGAGAGCAAGCTCAACATTGGCGAGAACTGTCTGGTGAGGAATGAGATTGTAACTCTGGAATACAAATCCGATTGAATGATTTCTGTATGCGTCCCAATCCCTGTCCTTATACTGCTTTGTAGATACTCCGTTGATTATAAGGTCACCGGAAGTATAGTGGTCAAGTCCACCGATAATGTTCAGCATTGTGGTTTTACCACAGCCTGAATGGCCTAAAATGGCCACAAATTCATTTTCACGGAATGTAATGCTGACTCCGTTAAGAGCTTTTACAACGTTATCCCCGCTTCCATAGGTTTTTACTACATCTTTTAATTGAAGCATTAATAATCCTCCTTAATCTTTTACTGCATGGCATACCCCTTGCCATATTGCTTTTATATTATAGCACATTGACGAAATGTTGTCAATCAAATTGGCAAACTTTCACAAAATTTTCACATAACCATTCTATATGGTCATATGACTATATTCGTTAATAGCTGAATTAGCTTGATTTTATATAAAATTTAGTATATAATATAAATGGTGATTATTTATGATGTATAAAAATATTGTTCCTGCTAAATTCCTTTCCCGCCCCAACAGATTTGTTGCCAATGTGAAAATCAAGGGCGTTGAAACTGCTGTTCATGTAAAAAACACAGGAAGATGCCGTGAACTGCTTCTCCCCGATTCTAATGTTTATCTCGAAGATTTCTCCGATAATCCCCGAAACCGCAAGCTGATGTATGACCTTATTGCCGTTGAAAAGGGAGATTTACTTATAAATATGGATTCTCAGGCACCTAATAAAGTTGTCCGTGAGGCTCTTGAAAATGGTGTCATTCAACTTCCCGAAATGGGCAGATTAACTCTTATCCGCCCCGAAACCGTATTCGGTGATTCACGATTTGATTTTTACATAGAGGACGAAAATGGCAAAAAGGGATTTATTGAAGTCAAAGGGGTAACTCTTGAAAATGACGGTATAGCCGCATTTCCCGATGCTCCCACGGAAAGAGGAGTAAAACATCTCAAAGAATTACAAAAAGCTGTTACAGAAGGATACAGAGCCTATGTTTTATTTGTTGTTCAGATGGCTGATGTAAAATACTTTGAACCGAACAGTAAAACGCATCCTGAATTTGCAGATGAATTAAAAAAAGCCAAAGAAAACGGAGTTGTTCCTTTAGCGTTTGATTGTGCAGTGGCACCTGATTCCATAGAAATTAGAAAACCGATTTTAATAAAACTGTAAAAAGTAATGCCGTAGTCAGTATAAATTGACTACGGCATTTATATGTTCTTGTGTATGGAATTAACCGAACTGTGA
>CALFMA010000448.1 GCA_937880065.1 uncultured Ruminococcus sp. | reverse complement strand
TGAACCGAAATTCCCCACGCCGCACAATCTGCTTTTTCTGATGATGTATTCTAAAATAAGCAATGACACACTTTCAATGAAAATGGTTGAAAAAACGCTGCTTCAAATAAGAAAAGGCGGTATATTTGACCATATAGGAGGCGGCTTTTCAAGATATTCCACAGACAAGTATTTCCTTGCACCCCATTTTGAGAAAATGCTCTATGACAATGCTTTGCTGATTATGGCGTACAGTTCGGCTTACAGTATGACGAAAACACCTATATATCTTGAAACTGCCGAAAAAACAGCGAATTATATAATTCGTGAGATGACTTCGACCGGCGGAGGATTTTACAGTGCGCAGGATGCAGATAGCGACGGTGTAGAGGGAAAATACTATACCTTTACACGTGACGAAATTCTAAATGTATTAGGGGAATCGGGACAGCGTTTTGCAGAGGTTTTTGACATCACAGCAAAGGGCAATTTTGAGAGTGTGAACATCCCGAATCGGCTGAAAAGTAACGATACAGAATCAGATTTCTCAGATGAAATGAAGAAGTTATATGAATACCGAAGAAATCGTACAAGGCTTCATCTTGATGACAAAATTTTGCTGTCATGGAATTCTATGATGATTGCAGCAATGTCTACGCTGTATCCAATTTCAAAGAATGAAAAATATCTGAAAACTGCGAGAAATGCACAGCAATTTCTTGAACAAAATCTTTGCAACGATTTGCAGCTCTACACAAGTTTCCGTGACGGCAAACGCTCTGACAAGGCGTTTCTTGACGATTATGCGTACTATGTTTCTGCATTGATAGAGCTTTATAATTCTACGTTGGACAGAGATTATCTCAATAAAGCAGAACTGTTTTGCAGTGAAGCTGTGAAACGCTTTACAGCTGAAAACGGCGGTTTCTTCCTTTGTCAATCCGATAATTCCGAGCTGTTTATGAACCCGAAGGAAGTTTATGATGGGGCAATTCCAAGCGGTAATTCCGTAATGGCATACAATTTCGTGCGGCTGTATCAGCTGACGGAAGATGATAAGTACAGAGGGCTTGCGGAAAAGCAAATCGCTTTTCTGTCTGAACAGGCAGCAGATTACCCGGCTGGTCACAGCCTGTTTCTGCTTGTAAAGCTCTTGTATGAAAATCCCCCTGAGCATGTGACGATTGTTTTTAAAGATAAAAATGATTTATCTGAAATCCGCATGAAACTACCATTACTTGCGAATATTTCAGTAGTGAACGAGAGTGGAAAATATCCATTGCTGAATAATAAGACGACTTACTATGTATGCAGGGGTCATATGTGTCTGCCGCCTTCGAATGAATATATTGCCGAATAGGAGAAAAGGCTGCGAATTCGCAGCCTTTTTACGCCTCTACAGTAGCAGGCATATATACATGATGAAAACGTGAAGCAACGGTTTGCGACAACATTTGTTTAAGGGACTGCGAGAGGATAAAGTACCGAAAGAGTGCAGATGCATATAATAATAGATCGGAGCCGATGGCTCCGTTTACTGTTTTGCTGCATATTATAAATATAGGAGGTATCAGCCTATGAACAGAAATAATGATAACAACGGGAAATGCAGAGAGTTTCCTGTGATTTTTCCGCCACAGCATCTGAACCGCTATCTCAGATTTGAGTATGTCGTGAATCCAAGACCTATGTTCGAATGTAATTATAACTGTCGTAAGCTGGAAAACAAGGTTGTTCATATTATGTCAGGTCGATAATCAGCTTTGTCCTGTTTGTCTGTACTTATATTATGGTTTATTTTTATTGGGTTAATTCCATTTACACAGTTTATTTTTCATTACACTTGATTATTGTTATTTGAATACGCTATTAGAAAACTGTGTATCCAAAACACCCTGCAAGTCACTTGCAAAACATTTTAATTGTTGATACATTCTTTTATTTGGAAAGCTTGCTAATTTACTAACAGCTACATAAATACTGTAAATAGAAATGAATAGAATTATAACAGTTAATATACCAGAAATCATTTCCTTCGCACCAGAATTACTGCTTAAAATAGTTGTTATAATCGCCAACGCAATTGGAACAATCAAAGTTTGCAACCATTTTGTTTATCCTTCACTATAGAAGATACTCCTCCTACTCTTTCTTTCATCTCTACTGGTTTAAATTTAGTCATATTACCTTTATCAATGAAGCATTTCTTAATGCCTCTTAAAGAACCTGGTCCTGCAACTGTAAATTCATCTTC
>CALFMA010000447.1 GCA_937880065.1 uncultured Ruminococcus sp. | reverse complement strand
GACGTTCCGGGGGATCACATTGGCGAAGACCTTTCCGGGGAAATGCCGCCGGACCTCCTGGGCCACCTGGTTACTAAAATTGGTGCGCCCGTCGAACATGGTCAGCACCACGCCGAAGAGCTCCAGCCGGGGATTCATCTTCCGCTTGACCATCCGCAGGGTGGACATCAGGTCGCTGAGGCCTTCCAGCGCATAGTATTCGCACTGGATCGGGATGAGCACGCCGTTCGCCGCGCAGAGCGCGTTGAGGGTGATCAGCCCGAGGGAGGGCGGGCAGTCGTTGAGTATATAGTCATACTCCGGGATGAGCGGCTCCAGCGCCTTTTTCAGAGCCTTGACAATAGCCTCGGAATAGCAGCCGTAGCCGTTTTTCTCCTTGGGATTTCCGATAAAAACTTCATTTGGATCGCCGCCGTAACGCTTGCCGTCCTTAACAGCAATCTCACCGGATTTCAGATAGCCGTCCTCAATAATTTTGATTGGTGCAAGGTCAAAGCCGTAATATGACAGCAGCATTGAAGTGCTTACAAGTTCACAGCCTGTAGGAAAATTCTCCTGTGACATAAAAGGAACGTCAATATATGTTGCCTTTTTATAGTCGGGTTCAGGTGCATTATCATAGTTAATTGCAGTTGTGGTTACTGCTTCCGTTGCTTCCTCTGTGACTGCTTCTGTGGTTTTCTCATCGGGATCTTTAAAATTCAGATAATTGTCCTTGTCCAGACCGTCCTGTGGAACTTCAAGGTCATTTTCCTCAAATTCCACGGAAGATTCTGTACTCTGCGGCTTTTTTTCCTCTGTATCATTACAGGAGAAAAGCATAGCCGATGCCATTAATATACAAGCAAATCCAATAATTTTCTTCATTATTTACACCTTTTCAGTCAATTAACCGAGAACGATTTTTCTGAGAGTTTCAGCCTTATCTGTTCTCTCCCAAGCAACGCCTAAATCTTCACGTCCCATATGTCCGTAAGCTGCAAGCTGACGATACTGAGGCTTTTTCAGTTCAAGCATATTTACAATTGCAGAAGGTCTGAGGTCGAATGTCTTTGCAACAGCCTCGGAAATTGCAGCTTCATCAGCCTTTCCTGTGCCAAATGTATCAACAAGAATCGAGATAGGCTTTGCTACGCCGATAGCATATGAAAGCTGAACTTCGCACTTATCGGCAAGACCTGCTGCAACTACGTTTTTAGCGATATAACGTGCAGCATAAGCAGCTGAACGGTCAACCTTTGAGGGATCCTTTCCGCTGAATGCACCGCCGCCGTGACGTGCGTATCCGCCGTATGTGTCAACAATAATCTTTCTTCCTGTAAGTCCGCTGTCACCCTGTGGGCCGCCAACTACAAAACGTCCTGTGGGGTTAATGAAAATCTTTGTATTCTCATCCATAAGTTCAGCAGGAATAACTGCACGGATAACGTATTCCTCAATATCACGGCGGAGCTGGTCAAGGGAAATATCAGCTGAATGCTGTGAAGATACAACAACAGCGTCAACTCTTACAGCCTTGTCATCGTGATACTCAACTGTTACCTGTGACTTTCCGTCGGGACGGAGATAACGGAGAGTGCCGTCCTTACGAACATCTGTAAGCTTTAATGCAAGCTTGTGAGCGAGAGAAATTGGCAGAGGCATAAGCTCGGGAGTTTCATTGCAGGCATAACCGAACATAATTCCCTGATCTCCTGCACCATTGGAAAGACCGTCATTTTCGCCGTTTTCCTCACGGTACTCATAAGCCTCATTTACACCCATAGCAATATCAGGTGACTGCTCGTCAATTGTTGTAAGAACTGAGCAAGTGTGGCAGTCAAAGCCGTATTTTGCTCTGTCATAGCCGATTTCCTTTACAACCTGTCTTGCAATCTTAGGAATATCAACCTTTGCCTTTGTTGTGATTTCGCCCATACACATAATCATACCTGTTGTAACAACAGTTTCGCAGGCTACACGGGAATTTTCATCCTGTTCAAGCATTGCGTCAAGAACTGCGTCAGAAATCTGGTCGCAGATTTTGTCGGGATGTCCCTCTGTTACTGATTCCGATGTGAAAAATACTTTTTTCATTGATTTAACCTCCATAAATTTCTAATTCCGAGATGAAAAAAAGCGTCCTCATAAGGACGCTCTGAATTGAACTTATTCACAGCTCCTCATCTTCCGGATATACCGCAGGATTTGGCACCGTTGCCGACATACGGCAGGTTGCCGGGCTTCACAGGACCTGTTTCCTCAGCCACTCTTGATAAGGTACTGATTTATTATACTATATTTGTCGAGGTTTGTCAATAGCGGCGGGAAAAATTTCTTGCCTGACTATGAAAATTTTTCAATCCCCTATAATTACCAGACCATTTTTATTTAATACTGCTAAATCCGCTATTTGCAGTAAATCCTCAAGCATTTCAACGCCTTCATCGTAATCATCATAACCTTTAATAATATCAGCTTCAATAATTAAAGAACAAATATCACTTAATGCCTTAACATTTTCATATTCTAAAAAAGTATCTGAATATGGGTCAATTTCAAATAATACACTTAAATCAGCTGATATCTGCTTGCGTTGATTATAAATATACTGTAAGAGGTCGTCAGAAAACTCGATATTATAATCGTCAAATTTTATTTCACCTATACTATTTCCAATATAAAAATTCATTTCTTATCACCTTTCAAAATAAGATATTCTCAAAAAAGAACGCAATCGGCAATCAAGCTGTGAGGGAGGTTTTTAGAGGTTCCCATAATTCAAAACGGCAGGATTTCCATTTTGAAACCCTGCCGTTTTATGATTATAAGAAAATATATTTCAGAATGAACAGTACCGCAAGTACATACATTACAGGATTTACTTTTTTAGCCTTTCCGCAAACAAGGTTAAAAAGCACATAGGAAATTACGCCTATGGAAATACCCTCGGAAATACTGTAAAACAAAGGCATTGCAATTATACAAAGATATGCGGGAATTGCTGATGTGTAGTTCTCCTCTGTAAGTTTGAGTTCTGCGATATTGCTGAACATCAGAAATCCTACAACAAGCAGAGCAGGAGCAGTTGCAAATGACGGAATTGCTGTGAAAATAGGTGCAAAAAACATTGACAGCAAGAATAAAATAGCTGTTGTAAGTGCTGTCAGACCTGTTTTTCCTCCGGCTGCAACACCTGCTGAGGACTCAACAAATGTAGTTGTAGTGGAAGTTCCGAGAACAGCTCCCGATGTTGTTGCAATTGCATCTGCAAGAAGTGCAGGACGGATTTTCGGCAGTCTGCCCTCTTTATCAAGCATATCAGCCTTTGTTGCAACTCCAATAAGAGTACCAAGTGTATCAAACAAGTCAACAAAAAGGAATGAGAAAATAATAACAATGAAGTTAAAAATACCCACGCTGCCGAAATCTATTTTAAAGCACTGACCGAAAGTGTCACCAAGACTTGAAAAATCAGTTATTGCAAATGTAGGAAGAAGTGAATAGTAACCGTTTTCAGCATCTACTGTGTAAATTCCTGTAAGCTGACAAAGTATGCCGAGAATCCATGTTGCAAGAATACCGATAAGAATTGAGCCCTTGAACTTCTTTATATAAAGTATAGCTGTAAGGAATGTTCCGATAACCGCCAGTAATGCACATATACCTGAGGTTGTGAAGTTTTCACGGAAACTTACAATAGAAACAAGCGTCGATGAGTTATCAACAGCAAGTCCTGCATTCTGCAAGCCGATAAAGGCGATAAATAAGCCTATTCCCACGGATACAGCGTGTTTAAGGGATAAGGGAATAGCGTTGAAAATTGCCTCTCTTACATTGGTAAGTGAAAGGACAATAAATATTATACCCTCGATAAATACCGCAAACAAAGCTGTCTGCCACGAATAGCCAAATCCGATTACAACGGTATATGCGAGAAAAGCATTAAGTCCCATACCTGCTGAAAGGGCAAAGGGCATATTTGCCATTAATGCCATACAGGCTGTTCCGATAAAGGACGCAAGACAGGTTGCCAGCAGTACAGCAGTTGGATTCATACCCGCATCGCCCAGAATACTGGGGTTTACCGCCAGAATATACGCCATAGTCATAAAGGTAGTGATACCTGCGGTAACTTCGGTTTTCACATTGGTGTTGTTTTCTTTTAGTTTAAACAAACGATTAAGCATTTTTCACTCCTCCTTGTTTCTCATCTTTGCCAAGAACTCGGTGCAAACCTTTTCCCGAACAATATATCTCTTTAAAAATTATATCATAAAATGGGAAATTTATCAAGGAAATATAATGCAATATAAAGGGATTTGGATAAATAGCCAAATTCACCTGCCTGCAATTGTGCAATATCCACCTTCATATATTTCTGAACTTCTCCAACCGCACCAGCTGTTCATTATCAGGCTCAGTTATGCCGTTTTTGTAGTCATAGCCGAATTTGCGGTAAAACTCAACAGCAGTTATAGAAGCAGGGATTTCAATTCGCTTAGAACGGAGAAAATACTCGTCATTTTCCACCGCATTTATAAGCTGTCTGCCGATACCTGTCCCCTGATAATCAGGGTGAACAAAGAACGTAAACAGGCATGCCTCGTCCTTTTTATCCCAGAAATTCCCGATAAAACCGCAGCCTACGATTTTCTCACCGTCACAGTAAACATAGCCATTTGTCCAACTCATACGATTGACGAGATACTGTGCATTGAATATGAGAATATCCGCTTCAATACGTTCCGCAGAATAATCCTTTATATTTGTAGTTCTGAGAGTCAACGCAACAAGGTCTGAAACTTCCTGTGCATCTTCTTTTGTAAAATTTCTAATCATATCGAATCTCACTTGTTTTTTCTGTATACTGTTGGAGTTACTCCAACGATTTTTTTGAATTGTCGCATAAAATGTTCGTCATTTTCATATCCGCACATCGCCGCCACCTGCGACACGGTACAGCCTGTTTCGCTGAGAATTTCCTTTGCCTTTTCGATTTTGCCGTTTATCACGTCAGTCATACAGGATACCCCGAAAATTTCCCGATAAATGTGCTGAAAATAGGAGCGTGACATATTCACAACCGCCGCCATAGAGTCCACATTCCACTTCATCTGCGGATTTCGGTAAATCTTTTCACGAAGTTCCACAAGGGAATTATAGTGGGGGTCAACCGCCGATTCCATAATTTCCGAGTTCAGACTGCGTTCAGCAGATTTGAAAAGCAGCGTTTTCATCATAATGTCAATTATTTTCATTCTGCGGCTATGAGTCGAATAAAATTCCGTAGTAATATTCCCCATAAGTTCACTTATAAAATCAACATCTCTGTAAAGCAAGGGCAGATTGTACGGTATATCGGCAAAATCTGCCATTTCAGATTCGCTTTCGAACTCAAAGCAAATCCAATGGCACATAAGAGGATTATCCGCCGCCGAGTAGGAAATATCCTGCGTTCCGTCAAAAATTACCATAACATCGGCAGGGAGGAGATTTTCGCCGATTTTCACCTCAGAACGGGCGAGCAGCAGCAGAAAAATGCCCTTTTCGGCTTTCTGAAAAAAGCTGTAATCCCCGTCATAAACGCAATTCCAGCCAACAGAACGGATATTCACAAAATCACTCCTTTTCCGCAATATACCGCCATTTTACATTCTTCCAATACTCTCCTGCATAGTCAATTCCAACCCGAGGAGCAGTTGTAATTTTCGGACGAAAACCGTCATCTTCAATCCACACACGGTCATTTCCGCAGATTTTTTCGCCGTTGAAACTGCCGTCAATCTGCAAATATTTCGTCAGCTTAGCAGGGCCGTTTTTCACCGTACCACAGCGGAAAAGTACGCCCTGAGGCTGCTCACGCTCCCCTGTTATGACATTCATCAGCCAATGCATACCATAGCAGAGATAAACGTAAATTATGCCGCTTTCGCCGTAGAGCAACTCAGTTCTTTTCGTCCGTCCCTTTGAGGCGTGGCAGCCCAAGTCTTCTTCTCCACGATATACCTCAGTTTCGGCAATTCTTTCACGTAAAATCGTGCCGTCATCAAGCTTTCGTGCAATAATTTTACCTATCAGATTTGGTGCAACTTCAAGGGCATCACGATTAAAAAATTCTTCATTAAGCTTCATATAATTATACTTTCAGTTTATTCACTATTTCTTCATCGGGATTTACAAAGGCTGTTTTATAGTTGGTGAAAATTACCTTTCCCGGCTTTGCTCCCGACGGTTTTTTCACAAATTTCGCAAGGCAATAGTCAACAGGTACAAGATTTGAGCCCCTGCCTTTGCTGTTGAAAGCCGCTATAATTGCCGCCTCCTCAATGGTCTTGTCAGGGGGAGTTTCACCGTCGGTTACGATGATAACGTGGGAACCTGTTATCTTCTGAGTGTGCAGCCATATATCTGATTTTTCGGCAAATTTCATAGTCAGCTGGTCATTCTGATGATTATTTCTGCCAACTAAAATTGTATACCCGTCCGATGATTTATACTCCAGCGGCGGCAACGCCTTAGGCGGTTTAGCCTTGTTTCCAAGGGATTTTATATAGCCCTGTTCACGCAATTCAAGACGAAGCTGAATAATATCATTTTCGGAATCCGCACGTGTAAGAGCATCAAAAACACTCTCTAAATACTGCAATTCTTCCTCACCTTTTTCAATCTGAACGGTGAGAATTCCCTCGGCAGTTACACATTTTTTATACTCGTTGTAGTAATGCTGAGCATTTTGCGATGGTGATTTGCGTTCATCAAGGTCAATCGCAATTTTTGGGCAGCCTTCTTCGTAGAAATTATCAGCAATCAGAGATGTGTCGCCCTTTTTAATTGCATACATATTGGCGGATATAATATCACCGCAAAGCTTAAAATGTTCCTTTTCCGCACAGGCTGCCAATTCCTCACGTTGTGCGGTAATTCGCCTTGAAGTACGCTCCGTGAGATTTACAAGAAGCCTGAAAAGGTCATTTGCACGCTGTTTAGGGCGAACTGCTCTGTCCCTTTCAAAATAGAAATAGTCAAGTAATTCAGATGCCGTTGATAATTCTTTTGTAAGCATAAGATTGCCGAATTGACTAAGTCTGATAAAAGAAAAATCTTTCAACATACCATCTTTTGTGCTTGCCACAGAGAAACAACATTCGCCACTAATCAGCTGTTGTTTCGTCTTTTTGACAATATACAGCAACCTGTCAAGGAAATCACCCTCTATAGTATCGTTTTGCAGATACTCACCTCTGCCTGCAAAAAAAGTCCACTCACGGGCAAGAATTGGCGATATACCTTCAAATATGCGGATTAAAACTTTCGAAAGTTCAGCAGGATTTGCAGCTTTTAGCCGCTCAACAATCTCATCAGGCTCAGCTTCAAGGAAATTCATTCTATCATCACGTGGCGGAAGCGTATACTTCATTCCCGGAAGAATAAGTCTTTCACGGGACATTTCCTCGTCAACTCGCTTAATACTGTCGATTATCGTGCCGTTTTCCCCTATGATAACGAGGTTCGAACAGCGTCCCATAATCTCACAAGCAAGAGTAATCGTCACCATATCGCCAATTTCGTTGACACATTCAAAATCGAGGAAAAGAATTCGCTCAAGTCCGTCCTGACGAATTCCAACCAATTTTCCGCTGCCCAACTTCTTACGCATCAGCATACAAAACATAGGTGGAGTCTGGGGATTATCAGGCTGTTTTTCAGTTATATGAATTCTAGCACTACCCGCATTTGACGAAATATAGAGCTTTTTGCTGCCCAGCCTTGTACGAATGAATATGACAATTTCCTCACGGGAGGGCTGAAATACTTTTTCAACACGTCCGTCAATGAGTTGCATAAGTTCATTTTTTACCGTATAGAGAAACGCTCCGTCCAGAGCCATAATATCAATCCTTTGCAAATTTTTTGTAAATCAAAAGTTCAAAATCCGCCTGTGTTTCGAGGTTTTCCAGCTGATTTAACCGTTCCTTTTCAATTTTTCCTGTTTTGTAGTAGTAAGGAGTCATTGAGAAAAGGCTTAAAATGTCCGAATTTTCGGGAATATTCATAGTATAGCTGATTTTTTCAGCACCAACAAATTCAAATCCGTCAAGCTGATAATCCTTAACTTCATTCTTGTAGGGAGTGTCGTATACTTTACTTTTCAACTCCCAAAGGTGATTTTCTGACGGAATTGCCATAACCATAATTCCGCCATTTTTCAAAACCCTGCCATATTCCTCACCACAATAAGGTGCAAACATAGTCAAAAGCAAATCGCAAGAATTGGTCATCGCAGGTATATGAAACACGCTTGCAGCAGCAAAATTAACACCCGATTTTCTCTTAGCAGCCATATCCACCGCATCTTTTGATATGTCAATTCCGTACATTTCAACCGCAATATTTGATTTATCAAAAATTGCTTTTACAGCAGTTGTATAATAGCCTTCGCCACACCCTGCGTCGAGTATTACAGATTTTTCACCGCAATATTTGCTAACCACTTTGCAAACAGCATCACAAAGCGGCTTATAATAGCCTTTTTCAAGGAATTCTCGCCTTGCCCTCAGCATCATCTTATTGTCGCCGTGAACGCTTCCGCTGTTATTCGTAGGAAGCAGGTTTACATAGCCGCTTTTAGCCATATCAAATGTATGGCGATTGGGGCATATGTAAGATTTTCCCGATATATCAAGATTTTCGCCGCATACAGGACAATTAAAAATACTCATCATTCACCTCAATAATATTCACAGGGGTCAACGGACGATTCAGAAATTTCCACATCTACCATTGGGAATTTTTCTTCAAGAACACGACGAAGTTCCCATAATACGAGATTTTCCGTGTGGAAGTGTCCGCAGTCGATAATGGTAAATTTGCTGTTATTTGCGTCAATCCACACATCGTGCTTCACATCCCCTGTTATCAGCGCATCGCAACCTTTGGCTTGTGCAAGTTTCCATAATGAGCCGCCTGAACCAGAACAAATCGCAATTTTTGATAAGATATATTCGCCATACATACTCATTTTTATACGCTCAATATTAAATATATCTTTGAGAATTTCAGCCAACTCATCACAGCTAACAACTTTTTCAAGTTCAATAATACAGCCTAAACCACAGTCCTCTAAAGGTTCGATATTTGCCGATATACCAAGTTTTTTAGCTATTTTCCCAACAATGACAGTATTTGTTCCCCCCTCAGCTATATCAAGATTTGTATGCATACAAATTGCACCAATTCCACTTCTGACAAGCTTATAAACAGGGGTATCCACCTGTATTTTTTTCAGCGGATTGAAAATCACAGGGTGGTGAGAAATAGCAAGGTCAGCCTTTTTGTTAACTGCTTCATCAACAGAATCATTTGTAATATCCAATGTGAGTAAAATCTTTGAGCATTTTTCGCTATCAGATTCAACTATATAACCCGAATTATCCCAGCTTTCCTGCAATGAAAGGGGATATTTCTCGTCAAGGAACGAATAAATGTCGCTTATACGAACATCTTCACTTCCCTCAACCATACGACTTGCCATAGCCACATAATGAACAGCGTCATTAACCTTACCTGCTTTTTTCAAGGATTTGCTGACTTTCAACAGTCTTTCAGCTTCTTTCTGACGAATTATCTTGCCGACTTCGTCATCGTCACTGTAAAATCCACGAAGTGCTTCAAATTCAGTCAAAGATTCACAGCCTGGCATTGCAGAAGCAGTTATAACAGTATACAGCTTTTCACCCTCAGAAACACCGTTTTCTGACACAATTTTATATCCATAGTCTGCAAGCCATTTTCTGAGAATCTCAGCCTTTGTCATAGGCTGTAAAACAAGGTGAATGTCGGAATTTTTGAAAAAATTTCATGTATATATGAAGACGCAGGTATTTTTTCAGAGGGACTAGCTT
>CALFMA010000446.1 GCA_937880065.1 uncultured Ruminococcus sp. | reverse complement strand
AGAAACATTACCTTTGGCGTAAGCAGCCAGCAGTTCGTTTGTTATTTCCATGATGTTATTTTTATGTTATAAGTTTTATTGTAATATTTTGTAATCTTTTCTTTAGCTCGCTGTATGCGGACATTTACATAGCCTGCATCAGGTGTAACATACTCTACACCTTTCTTGTTGCTTTTGACCTTTATGCCCTCGCGCTCCCCCTTTAGACGCAACATCTCAGCTATGTCCTTGTGGGCATAGGCCTTGAAAACGTCCATATAGAAGCAGAAGCGTTCGTTGTCTGTGAGCGTTGCCATCGCTTCAATTACGACCGCCATGCTTTCCTGATCGTCATAGAGAGTTTCGAAGTTTACAGGTATCTGTATCTTCGGTTTCTCTGGGTCTTCTTCGTCTATAGATGTGGAATCTGTAACAATATCTATCAATTTAGGCTTGATAGATATAAAAAGGCGTCTTGAGGTTGTTTCCAGCCATGAGCTGATGCATTCCTTGTGCTCTATGCCAGCAAGTTTTTTCCAACTAAGATCCTTTCCTAAAAGGTAAATCTTGAGTTCGCTCTTGCAGTCCTCGAAATAGTCATGCTTCTGCGCATCGTATGTTTCGAGCACAGCATCCTCTATTCTCTTGCGAAAATCCGAGTTAATGGGATGAACGATATCACGGAAAATTCCGTTTTCATCCTTACGGCTTGGCATTGCAACGAACAATCTCTCGTCGCCCTGTACAACCTTGATGTCGTGAACTGCAATCATATCATCAATTGTGATTGATACAACAGCACGAAGTCTGCCGCTTGACATCAGCTTTCTGATTTTTACGTCTGTGATCTGCATTGTTATAAAACCTCCTTATGTTGACATATATTTTTGATATACTCCATTTGCTCAATCCTATTGACCAAGCTACGAACCGTTCCACGGGTTCATATATGTCTAACTAATATTATAACCTATATTTACAAAAAAATCAATACATTTTTACAAAAAATCCATTATTTTTCTCATATTCCCCCTTTTAAAATCAAAAGATAAAATTATTTACAAGAAATGAACGAAAAGATTTTGAAATTCCGTCATATTTTTCCTCTTTAACTATTGAAATAATCGAAAAAATATAGTATAATAATAGAATAGGTTTACTATGGCTAATTGTACCTTAAAGGAAAGGTGATATATTTTGGACAGAAACATTCTCAACGGAAAAAAGCATATTCATTTTATAGGTATCGGCGGTTCGGGGATGTACCCTCTCGCACAGATACTCCACGGTCAGGGCTATTATCTTACAGGCTCCGACAACAATGAAACCGAAACCCTTGACGCTGTGAGAAGTATGGGAATTCCCGTATTCATTGGTCAGAGGGCGGAAAATATCGAGGGTGCTGACCTCATCGTTCACACAGCGGCTATTATGGCGGATAATCCCGAACTTATCGCCGCAAAGGAAAGCGGAGTTCCCGTGCTGGAGCGTGCTGACCTTCTCGGCATAGTTACAGGCTGGTATGACAACGCAATCTGCGTTTCGGGTACTCACGGCAAAACCTCCACAACCTCAATGATTACCCAGATTATGTATACGGCAGGAATTGACCTTTCCGCATATATCGGCGGAAAACTCCCCTGCATCGGCGGCAGCGGCAAGGCAGGCACAAGCGATATTCTCGTTTGCGAATCCTGCGAATTTGAGGACCATTTCCTTAAATTCCTCCCCGATATTTCGGTAGTTCTCAACATTGATGCCGACCACCTCGACTACTTCGGCACACTTGAAAATATTATCGAGTCATTCCGCAAATTCAATACAAACACGACAAAGTGTATAATAATCAACGGCTCTGACGAAAATTCTATGAAATCCTTGGAGGGCGTAAGCGGCAAGGAAATCATCACTTTCGGCAGCGATAACAGCTGTGATTACTACCCCGAAAATATCGTCCACAACGGACTTCTTACAACTTATGATGCTATGTATAAGGGCGAAAAACTGGGAGAAATCACGCTCCACGTTGCAGGAATTCACAATGTCCTCAACTCCCTTGCGGCTGTTGCGGCAGCTCGTTACTGCAATGTTGAATTTGAGCATATCGCCAAAGGTCTTGAAGATTTCCGTGGTGCAAAGCGTCGTTTCGACAAACTTGGAGAAGTCAACGGAATTACCATAGTTGACGATTATGCCCACCACCCCACAGAACTTGAAGCTACTCTCAAAGCGGCTATGGAAATGAATTTCCGCAAGGTATGGGCGATTTTCCAGCCTTTCACATTCAGCCGAACAAAACTGCTCCTTGACGATTTTGTACGTGTACTGCAAATCCCCGATTATACGGTGCTGACGGATATTATGGGAAGCCGTGAAAAGAATACCTACGACATTTTCACCCGTCACCTTGCAGAGCAGATTCCCGATTGTATCTGGTTCCCACAGGACGAAACTGCTGAATGGACAGACGAGAGGAAGTATTTCAACTTCGGTCAGATTTGCGATTATGTATGCGAAAACGCACAGTCAGGAGATTTGGTTATAACTCTCGGCTGCGGTGACGCTTATAAAATTGCAAAAATGATTATCAGTAAATTATCAGAAAAATAATTTAATGTATGGGGCGATTTCCACATCGTCCCGTCAAGACATATTTTTTCATAGACAGCCCCTGCAAATTAGCGTTCAACCGTAAATTTGCCGCACATAAAGCTAATGGCTAACGGCTGAAAGCTAATGGCTAAAAAGAAATACAGAAAGGAAACAAAAAAATGCTTAACGATGTAAAAGTTGTAATCTGCGGAAAGGAATACAAGCTCAGAACCGCAGAATCCCCGAATTACGTGTATTCCCTCGCTCGTGCCTTAGAGGCTAAAATCAACGAGCATATGACCTCGGGCAGCGGAACTTCACCCTATACAGCCGCTATTATGGTTGCCCTCAGCGTCCTCGATGACCTGAATAAGGCAAATCAGCGACTTGACAACATCCGCACACAGACAAAGGAGTATGTGGACGAGGCTGGAAAAAGCCGCATAGAGCGTGATTCCGCACAGAAAGAGGTTGAGGCTCTCAAAGCTAAAATCGTTCAGCTTGAAAATATGATTAAGCTCCGTCAGCTCAAGGACAGTCTTGAATGAAATCCCCCGAAATACTCGCTCCCGCAGGCAGTTTTGAGGGGCTGACCGCCGCAGTACGCACAGGTGCAGATGCCGTTTATATCGGCGGAAAAAGCTATTCCGCAAGAAATAATGCCGCAAATTTCTCCGATGAGGAACTTGAACAGGCTGTTCGGCTGTGCCATATTCACGGTGTAAAGCTGTATCTTGCGGTGAATACAATTATTTCCGACGATGAAGCCGCCGATTTCTGTCAGTTCATCAAAAAAACCGCAGAATACGGCATTGACGGCTATATTGTGCAGGATACAGGAGCGGCGGAAATAATTCGTTCAGCTGTTCCCGACGCTGTTCTTCACGGCTCAACTCAGCTTTCGATACATACCGCCGCAGGTGCGGAATTACTGAAAAATCTGGGATTTTCCCGTGTTGTGCCTGCCCGTGAACTCTCTGCGGATACCCTTGAAAAAATCTGCAAGGTTGATATTGAAACGGAAGTTTTCGTCCACGGTGCGTTGTGTATGTCGGTTTCGGGGCAATGCTATATGTCGGCGGTTATCGGCTCTCGCTCTGCCAATCGTGGCTGCTGCGGACAGGCTTGCCGACTGCCATTTTCCGCTGTGGGAAACAGAAATTCAGCCGCATTGTCGCTGAAAGACCTTTCCCTCCTTGAAAATACGGATAAACTGCGTAAAATCGGCGTTGATTCCCTTAAAATCGAGGGGCGTATGAAGCGTCCCGAATATATCGCCTCAGCCGTTTCGGAACTGAAAAAGGCTCTTGACGGCAATCCCCCCGATATGAAAACCCTCCGTGGAATTTTTTCCCGTGGAGGCTTTACAGACGGCTATTTTTCGGGAAAAAGGCAGGATATGTTCGGTATCCGTGAAAAGGAAGATGTCATTGCCGCAAAGGAAATTATTCCCACTATTCACGAACTTTACAGAAGTGAACGTGCCGTCTATACGGTGGATTTTCACGGCTGTATAAAAAGCGGACATCCTGTGGAAATTACCGCAAAATGGGGCGATTTACAAGCTAAAGCCGTGGGAGATATTCCCGATAAGGCACAAAAAGCACCTGTCACAAGGGAGTCCCTTGAAAAACAGCTTGCAAAGCTTGGCGATACGGTTTTCACTCTCGGAAAGGTTACAGCTGAAATTGACGATGAACTTTTTGTTCCGGCAGGTAAATTAAACGAACTCCGCAGAACCGCCGTTGAGAAATTAACTGAACAACTTGCGGAGTATAATAAGCCACGGTATACAATTACCGACTATATCCCGAAAAAGCCGAATAATCTGCCCCCTACTCCCGTGAAACCTCACGTGAGAACTTTCTGCCGTACTGTTGAACAGGCGGCGGCAGCTGCGGATTATTCCCAGTTTGTGGCAATTCCCGAACACCTCATTACACCGCAGCTTACGGAAATTATTTCCTGCGAAAAAATTATTATTTCCCCTCCACGTTTTATTGTGGACGAGGAAAAACTCTCCGCAAGGCTCAGAGAACTGAAAAATCTCGGTATAAGCCGTATTCTCTGCCATACCCTTGACGGGGCGGCTATTGGAAAGGTTCTCGGATTTACTCTCCACGGCAGCTTCACTATGAATGTGTTCAACTCATATTCTGCGGAATATCTGCAAAAACTGGGATTTGAGGACTGCATAGTTTCCCCTGAAATTACCCTTAATCAGCTTGAAAATATCCGCACATCTCTGCCCTTGGGTGCATTGATTTACGGCAGATTGCCCCTTATGCTTACCCGAAACTGCCCTATAAAAAATGAAGTCGGCTGTAAAAACTGCACGGGCAGCCTTACGGACAGAACTTCACGAAAGTTGCCTGTTGCCTGCTCCAAGGACTATGTTGAAATCCTCAACTCCGATATTCTCTGTATGGCTGACAGGGCGGATAAATTCCGAAATACCGCATTTTTCGCCGTTCTGCTCCACGATGAGGACTCAAAGGCGGCAATCGACGCTATAAAGGGAAACAAGCCCTCAGAGGCGGTTACACGGGGACTTTACTACAGAGGAGTTTGTGAAAATTATGAAACTCACATTTAAAAAACTTGACGAAAAGGCAATAATTCCCTCTCGTGCAACTCCTGCAAGTGCAGGTCTTGACATACACGCACGAGTTGACGAGCCTGTAGTGCTTGCTCCAAACGAGATAAAAATGATTCCCACGGGACTTACGGCAATGACCGACTGCGATGACGTTGCATTGCTGATTTATCCTCGGTCGGGACTTTCCACTAAATTCGGCGTCACCCTCGCCAACTGTGTTGGAGTTGTTGACAGCGATTACAGAGGGGCGTGGTTCATTCCCCTCATAAACCACGGAAAAGAGCCTTTCACCGTTGAGGACGGTATGAGAATTGCTCAGCTTATCCCCACAAAGGTGCTTTTCCCCGAAATTGAAATAAGCGATACACTCACAGAAACCCAACGTGGCGGAAACGGCTTCGGTTCATCGGGGATTTAAGCCGCACCGCAAAAAGGAGATTTAACAAAAAAGGAGATTTAACAATGAAAAAGAACGTTTACTTTATTTTTCTCATTCTGGCTGCTATAATCCTCGGTCATTTCCTTGGAGCAGCTGTTGTGGGAACAGAAGGACTCGGCTGGCTCAGTTACGGCAAAAGCTTCGGTTTTTCACCTACGAGATTTACAATAGGTGAAATGATTGTCTTTGATATCGGATTTACTCTCAACATCAATATCGCACAGCTCCTTTTCCTTATTACTGCATTTATCATCTACTGCAAGACAGCAAACAAGCTTCCCTCTTAATCAGACCGGGACAAAAATAAATATACAAGGAGCAAAAAATGTTTACAAAAGATATTGGTATAGATTTAGGTACTGCTAATACTCTTGTTTATCTCAGAGGCAAGGGTATTATCATAAGAGAACCTTCGGTTGTGGCTGTTAACACACGTACCGACAAAACACGCTATGTTGGTATGGAGGCTAAGGAAGTTATCGGCAGAACTCCGGGTTCTATCGTGGCTGTACGTCCTCTTAAAGACGGCGTTATAGCAGATTTTGACATTGCCACAACTATGCTGCAGGAATTCATAAAAAAGGCTCTCAGGGGTACAATACTTACTAAGGCGAATGTTATTATCTGTATTCCCTCGGGCGTAACTGCCGTTGAAAGACGTGCTGTCCGTGAAGCCTGCAAAAAAGCAGGTGCTAACAATGTCCTTATCATTGAAGAACCTATGGCTGCGGCTATCGGTGCAGGTCTGCCCACACGTTCACCCTCGGGCAGTATGATTATCGACATCGGCGGCGGTACAACGGAAGTTGCCGTTATTTCTCTCGGCGGAATCGTTTCCTCACGTTCTTTAAGATGTGCAGGCGACGAGTTTGACGCTTCAATTATCAACTTCATCAAGAAGAAATATAACCTCCTTATCGGTGAAAGAACTGCGGAGAATATCAAGGTTGAAATCGGCTCCGCATTCCCCGGCGAAAAGGAAGATACTATGGAAATCAAGGGAAGAAATCTCCTTAACGGACTTCCCGAAAATGTTACCGTTAACTCTGCGGAAATCCGTGACGCTCTCGTTGAACCTCTTGCCAAGGTAATTGACGCTGTAAAGTCAACTCTTGAGGAAACTCCCCCTGAGCTTTCTGCGGATATAATCGACCACGGCATTACTCTTGCAGGAGGCGGTGCACTTCTCCGTGGACTTGACAAGCTGATTTCCCGTGAAACAGGTATGCCCGTGTATATCGCCGAATATCCCCTTGACTGCGTTGCCGAGGGTACAGGAAAAATTCTCGAAAACATCAACGATTATCAGGACGCTCTTACAGAAAATGTCAAGTATTATTAAGGAGGCACTAAATGGGCGAATTTTTGAAAAGCACACGGTTTAAAGTCCTGCTTGCCTTACTCGCTTTTCTCGTGGGTATTATGATATACTCCGTTACAAAGGGCGGCTATTCCCTTTCGGGTGCATCATTTATCAACACAATTACAAAGCCTTTCCGATTTGCGTCAAACAGCATCACTATGGAAATGGAGAAAAATGCTGACAGAATAAGCAATGCCGACGCATATTACGAGGAAAATCTCGAACTTAAAAAGCAAATCGGAGAGCTTAACAAAAAGCTTACAGAGTATGACGACCTTGTTGCTGAGGTTGAGGAACTCCGCAAGCTTGTTGTCATAAAAGAAGAACACCCCGACAGCGTTTTTTCACAGTCTGCGGAAGTTATGGGATATATTGCCAATGACCCATTCAAGGGATTTATCATTGACAAAGGCTATGCTGACGGCATTGAGCCATATTCCCCTGTTATCACTCCCGAGGGCATTGTGGGAATTATCATTGAGGTTTCACAGCACAGTTCAACTGTACGCACACTTCTCTCTCCCGACTTGTCAATTGCCGCTATCTGTTCATCTACAAACAGAGATTTCGGCATTGTGGAGGGTTCTGTTATTGCCGCTGAAAATTCAAGAACAAAGCTTATCCACCTTGACAAAAATCACGGCATTAAAGAGGGCGACCTTATGATAACATCGGGAAACAGCGGACTTTTCCCTAAGGATTACGCTATCGGCACGGTTACAGAAGTTGGCGTTGAAGCAAACGGACTTTCAGCTTATGCTGAAATTGAGCCTGCTGCGGATATTTCCCGACTCCGTTCCGTATTCGTTATAATGGACTTCGAGGGCAAGGACGGAAAAGAAAAGGAGGATACCGATGAGGCTGAAAACACCCCGTGAAAAACGTATCCTCTACTTTAAAACCACTCTGCGGTGGTTTCTCTACTACTTTATTATTTTTGCAAGTTTCGTGATTATGACATCGGGTACGCTTTTAAAACCCGTACTTCTTGTGCCTGTAGCCCTGCTTATTGCCGTGAATAACGACATTATGGCATCGGCTTATACAGGCGCTTTCTGCGGATTGCTCATTGACATCGCCTGCGGACGGCTTTTAGGCTTTAATGCGGTTCTCCTGACGGTTTTCTGCGTAGCCGCTACCCTTGTTTTTGAGCTATATCTCCGCAAAAAATTCATCAACTGTATGTTTATTATTTCCGCCTTTTCATTTCTGCAATGCTGGCTGGACTATAAATTCTTCTATGAAATCTGGGGATATGACGGCGTTGAACGGATATTCAGAAGCGTTACCCTTAAAGTATGGCTGTATACCGTAATTTCCACCGTGATACTCTTTATAGTGTTCAAGATTATCAACAATCTCCTTATGCCTAAGGAGCATCTGACAATTGAAGAAGTTATACGCACAAGTTAGGAGGCATAAATGAAATCTGTTTCAGATACAATAAAATCCATTGTTATGGTACTTCTCGTTATATGCCTTGGTGTGCTTTCCTCAATGAAGCTTATAAAATTGCAGATTGTTGAGGGTGACGAAGCTGTAACTGCACCGAGATATGACAGCGACGCCATAACATACAAGCGTGAGGTTTCCCCTACCCGTGGCGAAATTCTCGACTATCGGGGAAATGTAATTATCGGCAACAACGCTCAGACTAATATTGTTTTGCAGTATGCCTTTTTCCCCAAGGAATACAAAGAGGGAAATGCAATTCTCCTCCGCCTTTACAATGAACTTGCGGCAAAAAATCATATTTTTGAGGAAATCCTGCCAATTACAATGACTGCTCCTTACGAATACACACAAGAGGATACAACAGCAGTAACGGAAAGACTTAACCTCAACGTATACGCAACCGCTGAAAACTGCATTGACAAGCTTATTTCCGACTATGAGATTTCCGAGGAATACACACAGGAGGAAAAGCGAATTATTGCAGGTCTGCGTTATGGTATGGCGGCAAAGGATTTTTCATACAACAATGATTTTATCCTTGCAAGAGATGTGGAGAAATCCACAGTTATAAAGCTTAAAGAGCTTAGCAGCGTACTTCGTGGCGTATCTGCCGTTGAAGCCGCTGACCGTGAAATAAAGCGTGGAGATATTCTCCCTCACGAAATCGGTATGGTTGGCCCTATCTATGCCGAGGAATATGACGAACTGAAAGAAAAGGGCTATGCTATGAATGATACCGTAGGAAAAAGCGGTATCGAATACGCTATGGAAACGGAACTCCGTGGAAAAAGCGGTGTAGAGGAAGTTACTATCCTCAACAATGCCATTGCAGATGTACGCACAGTTGAAGAAACTGTTCCAGGTCAGACGGTAAAGCTTACCATTGACGGAGCGTTTCAGATTAAAGTACAGAACGCACTTGACAACTTCTTGCAGCGTTTCGGCTACTACGGCGGACGCAAGGTTGAAAAGGGTGCAGTTGTAGTTCTTGACGCAAAAACAGGTGCGGTTCTCGGTATGGCAACTGCTCCTACCTATAACCTTAAAGATTTTGAGGAAAAATATGACGAGCTGCTTAAAGCTCCCAATTCTCCTATGTTCAACCGCTGTACATGGGGACAGTATCTCCCCGGTTCTACATTCAAGACAATAACCGCTACAGCAGGTCTGAATGAGGGAATAGTTGACGGTTTTACATCATTTGACTGTAAGACAAACTATGAATTCTACGGCGGTCACTTCAAATGTACAGGCTATCACAGATATATTTCCGCACGACGTGCAATTGAGGTTTCATGTAACGTGTATTTCTACGAGGTGTCACGTCTGCTTGGAATTGACAATATCACCAAATATGCGGAATTATACGGTCTTGGCTCACCTCTGGGGCTTGAAACGGGCGATGCAGCAGGCTTCCTCTGTAATCCCGAAACCTTTGAAGAACGTGGGCCG
>CALFMA010000445.1 GCA_937880065.1 uncultured Ruminococcus sp. | reverse complement strand
CATTCTGACCGTCTGTTGCATCTGCACCATAGAGATGGTCATCGCCAACACCACCGTCGATATAGTCTGCATAATCACCGCCGTAGATGTAATCGTTGCCTTCCTGACCATACATTTCATTGAACCCGTTTCCACTAGAAAGGGTATCGTTACCAAGACCGCCTTCCATGTAGTCATAGCCTTCGCCGCCCTGCAGTCTGTCGTCACCATCTTCGCCGTACATGTAGTTATCGCCATTACCGCCGATGACATAATCATTTCCAGTACCACCATATACATAATCAGTATCTTCGCCGGTCATAAAAGTATCATCACCATCACCGCCGTACATAGCATTGTTACCATTGCCACTTTCTAAGTAGTCATTGCCAGCTTCCCCATGAAGTGTATCATCACCATCGCCGCCGAACAGTGCATCATCATCGTCACCGCCATAAAGCGTATCGTTGCCTGCATCTGCATAAAGCGTGTCCGCACCTGTTTCACCATAGAGCGTGTCATCGTCCTCATTGCCTGCAAGCACATCATTACCATCTTCACCGTGCATTTCATCTGTGCCTGTACCGCCTAGAAGGACGTCGTTTCCGGCTCTGGCAAAAAATGTATCGTCGCCGGAGCCGCCATTAAGATAACCATTTCCATTGCCATCACGGATGACATCATCGCCATTTTCACCACGAATGATATTTATACTATCACCGCCGTTAAGTACATCGTCTCCATCGCCGCCGTAAATGAAGTTAAGATTATCTCCACCTGTGATAGTGTCATTACCATTATTGCCATAGATCATATTGAAACCGTCTTCACCTGTAATAACATCATCTTTATCAGTTCCGTTAACAAAATTTTGAGAATCTCCACCGCCAAGTATAATGCTTTCTCCGTTAAATATGAAGCTATAATTCATTGGATTATTGATAAAATCAGAGATTCCGATTGATTCGCTTGTTTCTTTGTGTACAAGCAATATTCCGTTTTTAATATCAACACTCAAGCTATATTCATCAGCACTTAATTCATCATCAAATATTAATGTACTATGTCCCATGGAATCATGAATCACATCATTGCCGTGTTCAGTGTCAATATAATAGATGTCATCACCAGCCTCGCCGTAAAGTACATCGTTACCTGTGACACCTCTAATAACGTCATTGCCTTTACCGCCATAAAGAGAATCATCGCCTGAATTACCGTTTATTGTGTCGTTGCCATTATCACCATAAATGGTATCATTGCCATTTTCTCCATTGATTATATCGTTTTCATTGCCACCGTAGACAGTATCATCTCCGTTGCCTGCATTGATTATATTGTTCCCATCGCCACCGTAAACAGTATCATCTCCGTCGCCCGCATTGAGTTTATCACTGCCATCTGCACCATAGATAATATCATTTCCATAGGAAGCATTAATAGTAACATCACCATTTTCTGACCAAAATATTTCATCTTCTGCTGTACCATTGAAGGTATTATTGTTTCCGTTACAAAGAATGACAGCTTTATTGTATCGCTTTATTGTTTCAACGTAATTAGGATGAGTTTCTATAAACTGATTGAGATAATTTGTATTATTAGCATTATCATATGTCTTTAAATATGAACAGATACTGCATATTACATCCTCATTCAACTCATTGAAAACCTTCATGTTTTCTAAAGCAGAATTTAAAAGATTCATATCAAGGATAGTATTTCCGTTATCGTCACATATTTCAATTATCAAATCAAGTTCATTTGAAACAGGACCTTCTTTATTAAGAAGATTAAAATATAATTCCTCAAATTCTGTATACACTCTTCTGAGAATTGTCGCTGCATTGGTATTAGGGTTTTTAGAATTTCCAACCCCGAGGAAAGTATCAACACCCATTATAGTTTCAAGGACATGAAGCTCTCGTGCATCAATATATCCGCCTCTTGATTTACTGTCAATTTTATCAGCACCAGAAATATAATAGAGTATTTTCTTAGCAAGAACACGTCTTTCAACATAATTCTGAGAGGTTTTGAATGAATCCATAAGATCCTGTAATATACCGTCCGCATCATTTTCAAGAGCATAAGAAACACTGTGAAGATTTCCGAATGAGGTTAAATCATCGTCAATACATTCTGTATTCAATTCCAATGTATCAGATGTGTCAGAATCAAACCACTGTTCTGAAATGGTAGTATTTTTACCATTCAATTTTACCTCCGCTTCAAAGGTCTTGCTTCCATCCTCATTTTCAATTATTATGAAATCAGTTCCGATAGAGGTTATACCAAGTTCTTCAAGTGTATACAATTCTTTGTGATCTTCATCGAGTATCTCATTTTCTGCAGGAAGCAATGTTTGACCGTTATGATCTTTATCTTTCCATACACCAAGTTCTGCAAAATTACTATCACTTATGTCTAAAACATTGTCATTGTTTGTATCAAAAGTCTTCAGCACTTCAAAACCATCTTTGGATTTTCTGCCATTAGGAAGTATTACTTGATCACTAAAGAGTTCAGTACCGTTAGTAATTTTCGGATCCTCATCACGATTGTATACAAGGAATCCGTCAATTGTATCTATCCATTCAGTCCTTTCTGCAAATCCATTGTTATCAATATCGAAATACACACCATTTTCGACATTTACAATATTAACACCGTCATAATTCAAATCGATAATAAGCGGATCTCTTGGTGGATATGTCTGGCTTGCCGTAATAAACTGATTACCAAGGTCGTTGATAGTATTGCTTATTATGTTATCCATCTGGTTGCCTGTGAATGACAGTAAACCAGAGCCGCTCTTTTTCTGAACGAGTTCCATATCTTCGTTTATAGTGTAACGATTGCTATTTCCGTCAATTTTAAATGTATAGCGTTCCTGGTTATCATTATAATAAAAACGGATAGTCATCGAGGCTCCAGTTTCCTTAGATTTAATAACAAGATCGCTATCTTGTTTCTCAAATTTTAATATATCCTGTAATTTCTCAGCATCCTTAGGTACATTTTTAAATAAGATAGTTTCACTGCCGTACATATCCCAAACTGTATCATGGTCGTTTACATAACCCTTATTACTTGCACTTCCATATATATCTTTATTGAATATGTATGTATCGTTGCCATCATGACCATAAAGTGTATTTACTCCAGAACCGCCTTCTAATGTATCATTGCCTGCATTGCCAAGTAATGTATCGTCACCTGAACCTCCATAAATTGTATCATTGTCATCGCCGCCGTACAAATTGTCATTAGCATAACTGCCGATTAAAGTATCATCACCTTTTCCGCCTTCAATTATTCCACTTTGTTTTGGGTTTCCAACGCCATAACTTGCATAAATTGTGTCATTTCCGTCACTACCATCTATAAATTTATTTCCATATTCACCATATATTGTATCATCGCCTTTGCCGCCATCGATCTCGTCAAGTCCATCACCACAATAGATAATGTCTTCACCTTCGCCGCCCACAATAGTGTCGCTGCCGTCACCGCTAATAATTATATCTTTATATCTACCACCAAAGAATAAATCATCACCGTTTCCAAGAATTGTAATTGAATTTATATTATTTCCTTTACGATAATTGCCATTATCATCTCCTATATTTAGTCTGTAGCCGTATTCTTTGAGTAAATCTTTTAAGTTGCTAAAAGAATTTAAAATTGTTACATTATAAAAAATATTGTTAATATCAACTTTGTCTTTATACTTCTCAATATACGTCTCTATTTTATCTACTTCACTAATAATTCTATTGTCATTGTTTACTATTTTCAAAAAATCCTTAGTACGCATATATTTTATACAATCTCTTAAAGCACCATTTTCGAAATTGTAGTAACTATTTTCGTTTTCCTGCGCTTCTTCATATTTGCTTTCAATAGTATCCCAAAGATTATGAAAATCACGAGCAGTCATATATTGAACTAGTTTATCTCCAAACAAATTCCAAACTACATTTTTTAAAAACCAATCATCCTCTTCATCCGTGAATTGATTTCCTACTGACTTAAGAAATGCTTCAATGAGAGCAGGCGTATTATTTGGTTCATCACATAAATCAAAATCTTTATTTGTATAGCACTCTAAAATTAAAGAAACAGTCGGTGATTTATCCATTCCAATTGAATAAAGAAGATATCTTGCATCATCAAGATTCAGTTCGTTTGTTTCAATAAAACTTAATGTATAACCTATTATTGTTCCAAGCTGAGTTATATTACTTATAATAGTTTCTGTCACATCCTTTTCGCTGTCAAAAATTGCAGACATAATATTTTCAATATATTCTACGAGCGAATCATATGCCTTTCTGTCCTTTGAACTTGTTAAATAGCTAACATAGTTTTTTAATAAAGTTATGTATTCATTTTCATAAACAATTTCAAATGTTGGAATTGTGCGTCCTGATCTATTGTATCCAAGTACCAATCCTGAATCATTTGTTTTAAATAACGTATTTGGACTGTGATTTTGACCTATTATTGCACCTAATTGATTAAAATCGCTCGAATCTGGTACCTCTATTCCATATCCGTTACAGTAGAATTGTGACGTACCAGGCAATTGCTCAAGAAGAATATGTACAAAATCTGTAGAAGCTGAATAATTAGTAATGAGCGAAGCCTTTTCACTAATCGTTGCGGCATATTTTTGTAAAAATTCCATCGAAAATCCTTGCCCATCAAAGCTAACACATCTTGTAATATTATCACAAAGAATCGTTGTATACATCGCTTTATTGCCACCCTTAGAGTGACCTGTAACAGTAATATCTTTAAAATTAAAGCCTTTTAAAGGTAAATTTTTTATGTACATATACGCTTCTTGTTGACAAGGAGATGCCACCATTCTGGCAGCTGTTACATCATCAACCCATTCTCTAGGATTTGCTGTTCCCAAAAACGCAATTATTGCTTCATCAGGAGATTCGATGTTTTCAGTAAAACATAATCCTAAAGTATATCCGTCTGTTTCAAAAACATCTGTTAGCCTAAGATTTGCAATTTCATCATTGTTTAATATATACTTAATTATTTGTGCCCATTCTTTACCACTAATGAGAAAACTTTCATCAACAATCTCATCAATTTCTTCGAGCATATCAATATATCTTTTTCCGTTATTTTCATCAAGAAACGGACTTAGTATTTCTCTAACAGTAAAATTTATTACGTCTGAATTAAAAAGCTTTCTTTTTATATCCGGCATTCCAACTGCTTCCATAATGCTATCATTATAATAAGTTAACATTTCAATCATACAAATTTCTTCTGTGCTAAAGTAAGTCATATTTTTTCTCCTTTTAAATAAATTACATCTATATATTATATTTTTAATAAGTGTTATTTCAACGCATCGTTTACAATATAACGAGAATAATAAAATTCGGTATAATTACATTGTGATATTTTCTCATAATTTTCACGATCGACAGTAGTAAATCTATAACCACACTGAATATCATTATCATTTGTCCACTTTAAGCAATCATCAATAAATGTATTGAACTTATCTTCCGGACAAATATCAGAGGGCAAAAAAACAGCAGCTCTTGATTGAACTTTTCCTATAACAGTTGTTTCATTTATTACGTCGCCATATTCAATTTCAGTACTACTGGGACGCAAATAAATCTTAACATCACCTTTGCTAAAATAATCTTCCATATAAGACTTTATAACATTTTCCATAGATTCTCTGACAGGGATAAGCATATAATTATCAGAATATCCGCTTCCATCTCTTTCTTTTACAACGGTAACAAAATTTCTTTTATCTTCTTTATCAAATCCAGTCGGGATAAATCTCAACTCTTGTTTACCCATTATTGATGCCGGTCTCAATGTATGAAAGTCAAATGACACACCTTCATATTGTTTGTCAAGGTATAATAATGCATCTTCGATTACAGCTATATAAATCTTTTGTGATTGAGTTAGCTTATTAAGTTCGGTTGGAAGTCCTTCCTCTTGAAGTATTTTCTTCTGTCTTTCAGTTAATGAGGAACGGTCTGCTGTTGGTAATTCTTCTTCATATTTACTGTTTTCTTTTTTCAAATCATTCACTTTTTCTTTTAACGAGCACCATAACAGACATGCTCCTGATACAGCAACAAATATAATAATAGCGGCCTTAAATCTGTTCATTGTAATTTTCCTTTCTTCAAAATTCTCATCTTAAAAAACTTTATTTACAAATACAATAGTAACATTTGGTCTCTTAAATCATGATATTGTAAAATGAAACATCCGCGTTTTAAATAAAATTTCACATACTCCTCGTTTTATTGGTTAATTCTATAGCTTATACTCATACTCTACGCTAGATTCAATCAGCATTATACGACGCATTTCTCCAACCATGATGTCAAACGAATCGCCTATGCCATCGCCATACAGCAATTCTTCTGCATCCGCTGTTTTCAGCCAGAAGAGAGCCTTTTGTAAACCGTTGAGCGTAGTTGTATCGAATCCTTTGTGTAATAGAAATGTAAGATTGATATCCTGCTGTGTACTCATATGTAATTCTGGTCGGTTGTTATGTATTTTCACACAAAATAACGGCTCAGAATAATAGCTGAACCGTTATCTGTAATATTATAATATCAGAATGCGCAAAATTTGTCAATTAACATATAAAAACAACAATTTTATAATCAGCGTCTATTAACTGTTTCATGTATTTTTCAGTTATCATAATATTCTGACAAATCAAAAATTTTATGGAAAGTATAATATTTATATGAATGTATTTATCAGTAATTAAGAATTATACTTTCTATCACGCTGTCTTCATTCCAGAAATTCACTGAAAATGTATCCGACATATTGCTGACATCAACAGTAACAGTTTTTCCGCATGCTCTGTTTATCACAAATGATGAAGCTGTCCAGTTGTCAGATACAATCTGTCCGCCGCCGTTATAAACCTCATTTTCAAGGACTATCGTAACTGACTTAAGATTTTCCGGGTTATAATCAGAAATGTCAAAAGTATTATTTTCAGAAGTAAGAACTACTGAATTTTCCGGAACTTCAGGAAGTGCTTCTTCCGTATAAACAAATTCGATTTCCTCAATCTCAGGATTTTCACCGTACCACCTGTATACTGTAACCGTATCAGGTGCTTTCCATAAACTGCACGGATCAAAGCTGAATTCAAAGCTGCTGCCGCAGCAGGTACTGCTGTTTATATTTCCCATAACAACATAATCGCCTAAAACAACTGCACCGGAAAAATCAGAAGCAATATCATTTCTGAACTTAATCTTTACTCCGCTGATATGAGCACAGTCATATTCTTTTATATCATATATATTTCCAGGAACCATATTATTTGTAAACAGCATTTTGTTTTCTTCAGGGCTAAGCTGACCGCATACTGTGCATTTTCTTCCGTCATAGATATGTCCGGCTACAGAACAGTCGTTTATACTGATTCCGCAGTGTTTACATAATCCTTCATCTGAAAATTCATGTCCTATCCATGCTTCGTAAAGATAATCATTTCTTTCTGATATCCAGTTTTTAAAGTAACTGAAGTTTTCTTCAAGAGTGCTGTCAGGAGTTCTCATTGTATCAGCATATGATTTTGATACAACCCATCCTGCACCGCCTTCTTCAGCTGAAGCAAAGTTTCTTTTAAACATTTCTTCATTTTCAGAATATGCACTGTCAAGTTTACCGCCTTCAGCACTAAGATTATTTATATATTCCTGTTCTTCAAGAAATACCTTTTTTACATCATTCATAAAATCCTCGCTGGCTGTGAGGTATTTATAAAAATTATAATTAGCTGCGTACATTCCTTCTGCAGATGAATTTGAAGAAAAATCCGCGTATTTTTCCACATATGCCTTTTCACTTTCCGATGTTACAAGTGACGGGTAATCAGGGTTGGTATTACCTGATGAAAGATCATAGTCCCATACAGGTCCAGCATAAAGCTTTCCTTCTTTATAGTAAAAATTCACAGAACTCCATCCGAAATCACATGTTTTCATGATTTCATTCAGTACATAGTAATCTACAAAAGATTCAATATCAATAACATCACATATTTCTTTATAATCGCCCTTTTTTATAGTATCTGTAATATTATTGATTTTATCTGAAATATCATTGATTCTGAGATTATATGCTTCCATGTCTTCGTCATACTTTTCAGATTCATCATCCTTATAGTCTGACTTATCGGGCATTTCCGGTTCACTGACTGCAAATCTGAGATTTCCTTCATCTGATGTTATATAGGCAACAAGTTCTTCGTTCCTGTATGCCTCATATTCAATCATAAAATCATCAGCTTCCGTATCAATGTCAATTCTTGTTGAACCGCTTTCCACAGGTTCTGAAATAAGATAGCTTCCTTTGTAAACATCATCCAGCCACAGTTCAGCAAATGCTGTATCCGGGGTATATGGCAGCTTCAGTTCACGTGCAATTTCAAATGCAGTGTAGTTTCTCATAAGAGACGGATCAAAACAGTTTGCAAGAAGACACCATTTCTTTCCGCTTCCCATACCGAGTACATCCTGTTTCTCATCGAACTTAATGTTGAACGGTTTCTTTTCAGCCAGTGAAGTTGAATTTCCTCTTACCTTAATTTTTCCTGTTTTTTCATTCACGCTGAATTCACCTTTTCCATCAACCGGTGATACTACTGCGATTGTGGATTTCTGATACCCGTCAGCTTTCTCAATTTCATTTCCGTTTCCGGATTCTGTTGAGATATAAATTTTTGCGTACTTTCCTCCCTCATATTCAGTTTCTGCTGCTGAAACAGAAAAAACTGAAAACTGAGTTGCAGCCACAGTAAGTACGGCTGCAGATACAAATGCTTTTGAAAGAATTTTTTTCATTCCATTTCCTCTCCCTATAATAATTATTTATTTCAGTGTTAACTGATATGAACATATTATACCATAACAAAAACAAAAAAACAATGTCCATAAGAGACACTGTTTTTAAATATGCATTTAATTTATCAGCCGGGTATTGAAATAAAGATTATGCTGTGCATCTTACTCAGCACCTCTGATATATGTGTTTCTGTCTGTTCTTCCGTCCGCAGTAATGTATTCCGCCAGGGAGCTTACAGTCAGACAGATGATATCAAGAAAAATATTTCAGCTTGTATAGCAGCGCCGAACACTCTCACAGCCATCTGAGCAAAACGCGTTACATTATGCTGCATGACAAATTTCATCCACGCCGGCATCATTACAGCAAGTCCTGCACCGTGAGCAACATCATAAAGTCCTGACAATTCGTGTTCAAGTCCGTGACTGTTCCAGTCCTGTTCACGTCCCACACCGCATATATTGTTGTGAGCCATAGTGCCTGCCCACATGATATTTACCCTTGCATCGTAGTTTTCGGGATCCTCAAGAACTCTTGGAACTTTCTTTATAATCGTGCAGAGAATCGCTTCACACATTCTGTCTGTGATTTCAGCCTCTTATGTATTTCCACAATCCGTGAACAAGTAATCCAATCCACGAAAATCGGTAACTTCTAATTTTTTCTGGGTGAAAAAAATCATCAAAAAATCTATTTTTAGCTCACCTGATGGGTGAATACAACTTGGCTTTTCTTTTTGCATATGGTATAATATAATTACCATAATAATTAAAAGGGGTTTATTACACCATGAATTCAACAAAAAACATTTTTTCGCTTACACATTTAGATTACATATGTAGCGACTCAAGAGTTGTTCCACATGCAGGACTTGTTATTCCTGGGCAGATACTTGATGCAATAGGGTTCGATAAAGCTGTAAATAAAAGTACACCTGTCACTAAGGAATACAAGAACAGCGAAATTCTAAAAGCCATGCTCATATGTATTTTGTGTGGAAATGCTGATTATGACTCAATACACGAAACTGATGACGATCAGGAGTATTACTGCAATGCCATGCGCATGACTAAGATTCCTTCTGAAGCAACTATGCGTCAGCGTATGGATGATATGGGTGAAACGCTGAAAGATACACTTAAACCTATACTTAGAGAGGCAACCGTCAATCTGTTTAAATACTTCAATGTAAATCCAACTGCTCTTGAAAACGGATATGTTCCTGTTGATATAGATGTAAGTCCGTTTATCAATGAAAAATGTCACAATGAAGGAATATCAAAAACATATAAACTCAAAGATGGCTATGCCCCTATTTTTGCATACATTGGTACTGAGGGTTATCTGCTTGCCTGTGAGTTACGTGAGGGAAAACAGCATTGTCAGAAGGATACACCAGCGTTTCTTAAGGAAGTAATTGAACTTGCACGTAAAATAACTGACAAACCACTTTTAGTTAGACTTGATTCCGGGAATGATGCTGCTGAAAACATAGGTATTTTTATGGAGAAATGCTATTCCGGAGACAGCATTCATTTTATTGTTAAGCGTAATATTCGTAAGGGAAATCCAGCTGAATGGCTTGAAAACTTTCGCGAAGTATGTACAAATGTAAGTAATCCTCGTGAAGGCAAATCAGTTTATATAGGTGAAACCTTCCGTGATGTTATCTACAAAGTTGATAATAAAGGGCATCTCTAAAAACCCGTTTGATTAAAGAAAAAGCAGATAGGTACGGCAGCTGTAAGGAAACCTTCCGAAGGCGTGCTGTCGCACTCCAAGGGAGGTTGACGAAGCAGATGTCGTACATAGCTGTTTTTTCTCAAAAGGGGGTTTTTAGAGATGCCCTAAAGATGAAGAAAAAACTGTAGGAATACGAACAATTTATGAAATAACTGAAAGGCTTTCTGACCATGATGGTCAATGCTATGTAGAACCTAAAGTTGAATGCAATATGTATTCCGTAAACGTTGATTTCAATGATGAAGAAATAATAGAGTTATATCACAATCATGGCGAAATGGAACAGTTCCACAGTGAAATTAAAACTGATATGAACTGTGAACAGCTCCCATCCGGTAAATTCAATACCAACGAACTTGTGCTTGAATTAATTCAGCTTGCTTACAATATGCTTCGTTTAATTGGACAAACATCACTGTCCTTAGATGATGTTAGCATTCCTTTGAAAAGGCCTGTTAAACGAAGAAGGCTTCGCACTGTTCTTGAACGAGTTATTATGGCACCTGGATTTATAAAAAAACATATTTTTTCATCATACATATATTAAATACAAATTTTTTCACTTTACTCCGCCCCCCTTAGCTTCCGGATTAGTTCATTTGTATTTCCGATATCAAGTTTTTCCTTTAAAGAGGCAATGACTTTCTTGACATAACTGTAGGAAAAATACAGTTTTTCACCTGTCTCTTTTCCGGAATATCCTTCGCAGAGGAGCACTGCCACTTTCCGTTCATTTTCCGTAAGCTTACTGAATATTTCATCTGAAATCCGGTGTTTCGGAGGAGTTTTAGCAAGCTGTACAGAAATTCGGATCATAAGCACTTCTCTTGAAAACGGCTTGCGGATATAATCCGAACCGCCAAGTGTCAGTCCTTTTATTTCATCAGCTGTTTCAACCATTCCGGTCAGAAATATTACTGGTATTCTGCTGAGTCTTTCATTGGCTTTAAGCATCTGTATCATTGAAAATCCGTCAGTTCCGGGCATATAGACATCCAGAAGTATAAGATCAGGAAGTTCACCTTTTCCAAGTGACTCCATAGCCTGTTCCGCACTTTTCATAAGACTTACAGTATATTTGTTTTCAAGAAGTATTGCCACCTGCTTGAGCATCTCTATGTCATCATCAACAACCATTATTCGTGCACTGTTCATCTCATTGTCCTCCTTTATATATTACCAAGAAATTCTTCAGCTTTTCTGAACTCCAGATTATCTGTTTTTTCCATTGCCAGTCTGTAAATATCCTTATCAGGAAATTTACAGTACAGTGATTCCAGGGCCGACTTTGCCTCAAGCCAGACATTATTTCTCAGTGCCTCAACTGCTTTCCTGACCAGAATTGTTTCGGATTCATCTGAATAATTCCGTTCCGGTTCATTTTTCCTGATTTCATCTGAAAGAAGTTCAGCACATTCTGCTGCTCGTTTCCACTCAAGCATAAGAAGTGAAAATGCACACACCACATATGAACTGTCTCCGGCCTTAAGATGTTTCTCAAGTGCTGCGGCTATTTTGTTAAGTTCAGCTGCGCCAATTCCAAGGGCCTGTGATTTCAGTGAGTGAACAATAAATGTCAGAGCCTCATAATCCCCGGCTTCAAACAGTTTTTTTCCTTCAGCTGAATTAACTGAATAATTGTCACAGAAAAGTCTGAGAATACGGCCATATGTAGCAATATTTCCTCCGACACGTTTTAGTGCTGATGAAATTTCAATGCTTTTACCCGCAGCAATACTGTTCAGTGAGGCTATTCTGTCACAGTCAGCCGCATTGTCACAGTTTCTGCTTTCAAATACAATTTTGTCTTCAGGAATATATTTCATAAGCAGCTTTTCGAAATTCATCCAGTTTACAGGCTTGGTTACATACTCATCAAATCCGGCTCCGAGAATTTTCTCCGCTGTTCCTGCAACAGCATCCGCAGTAAGAGAAATAAAAACTGATTCCGTTCCGTTTTCCTTCATCTTCTCAAGAACCTGTATTCCGTTCATATCCGGCATCATATAGTCCAGTATGATAATGTCATACTTTTTATTTTCCGCAAGTCTGACAGCCTCTTCACCGCCTGCAGCCGTATCAATCTTCATCATTGTTCTTTCAAGAATGAGTTTCATAATCTGAAGATTATCTCTGTTATCGTCAGCAACCAGAATTCCGGCATTCGGTGCAATAAAATAAACTCCCTCTGACGATTCAGTGAGCTCAACTTCAGTTTCAGAAATATTCTGCTCAAGATTTACATAAAACTTTGTACCTTTTCCCATGTTGCTTTCCAGAGAAATATCCCCGTCCATCAGCTCAACAAGCTGCCTTGTTATTGCAAGTCCCAGACCGGTGCCTTCAACAGTACGTCCGTGTTCAGTATCTATACGGTGAAACAGTTCAAATATTTTCTCTTTTTCTTCTTCCGGGATTCCGATTCCCGTATCCTCAACTGTGAAACTCAGGCGGCATGACTTACCGTTATCATCAGCATTAATATGAACTTTTACATGCCCCTGTTTTGTGTATTTTACTGCATTGTTTATGAGATTCATTATTATCTGTTTTATACGGTCAGTGTCTCCGTACAGAAAATATGATTTTTTATAATCTCTGACCAGTTTAAAATCCAGTTCTTTTTCACGTGCAAGTTCCTTTCCTGCAACCTCCAGTCCGGAAACAAGCTCCTCCAGACTGTAAGGTTCATTACGCAGTGTGATTTTACCTGTTTCGATCCTGGTAATATCAAGAATATCCTTGACCATATCCTGAAGCTGATTGCCAAACATCCTGATATTATGATTGTATGAAAGCACATTTTCATCAGAGGACGTACGTTCTATCATCTCACTCATACCAAGAAGAATGTTGATAGGAGTACGTATCTCATGGCTCATGTTTGCCAGAAATATGTCCTTCGCCCTGCTCTGCAGTTCAGCATCTTCAAGGGCTTCCTGTGTCTTTGTATACTGTCTTCTGTACAGCATTGCCTGAAGATATACGGTAACACCAAGCGATACTGTACATGCTATTATTCCAAGAACAATATCCCTGTACACAGCTTCTTCTGTTTCAAAAAATATTACCATAGACGGATATTTTACTGACAGCAGACAGCAGACAAGAAATTCGGCAAGTTCGAAAGCAGATATAATCAGACCGGTTTTATTCTCCAGCATAAATATTGTAAACACAACAGCAAATGAGAAAAACATAGGCATGCCACTGTGCATTCCTCCGGCCGTAAAGAACATCAGCGGAAAAAGAATTATAAACAGAACAACTATTGTGATTATGTAACAGACTCTGTATTTTCCTGTTTTTTTCGAATACAGAAAAAGTGTTACAGACAGAACAGCACTGAATCCCGTTGAAGCAAGATTGATTACAGCTGCATCATTGAACAGGGATGAAACAAAAACTGTCAGACTTACGCAGAATCCTACAAAAGACATCAGATTAAAAATCCCGATTCTGACATTTTCAGGTGTTTCAAATATTCTGCGTATTTTGATACACTGTCGTTTCGAAAATTCATTTAACATTTTATTCCGGCTCCTTTTTATACCTTGTTGTTTTCTATGAATTTTACTCTTTCGATCAATTCATCACTAAAGCCCTCTAAATCTTTATCCGTTATAGCACCCTCCTGCAAAAGGTTTACGATATTACTAATCATAGAGGAACGAGCATTTCTTGCAATTACACCTGTTTTTGTACCATCGACCTTAATTCTGTCAAAAATTGCCCAGAATTTATCCGATGCATTTTTGTCAGAAGTTAAGACTGCCGCATATTCCTGACATAATCTCTCCATGTATGATTCCTGCCAGACAGTTATTCTACTGCGATACAGTTTCCAATCGGCTTCATTAATATCTATTCTATGCATCTTATCCTCCTTTCTGATAATCATGCGGATGATACAGCCGAAATATATAGCCGTGTATTACACTCCTAAATGTTTTTTAATCACCGCCATAATCTCATCCAGCCGCTTTTCACCGACACCCTTAATACTGCCAAGTTCTGTTCTCAGCTCACCCAAATCAAGCGGCGGAGCCTCTGCATCTGCCATGACGTTATTGTAATAGTTCGTCAGAAAGTTCTGCATTTCCTCACGAGTCATGCCTTTTATTTTCTTGTATGTAGCTCTGTCGAGCATTTTCTGTTCCATATCGCACCTCACTTTTCCGTCATCTCCCTATACATCCCCATAAGCTCCGCCACGCACTCTGATTCCGAGTTCAGCTTACCCCAGAAGCCATAAGCTTCCATAACAGCACGGTCATTGAGCTGATGAGCCTTACGCAGTTCGGGAGGCATCACCGCTTCGTCGTAGAGGTCAGCGAGGGAGCAGTCGGGATACATCGCACGGGCATCGAGGATCATCTGTGCGGTTTTCTCGATTTTGGCTTTCTGTTCCTCGGTTGGACTGCACCACGGGAAGTTGTTGTAGACGATAGTGTTTGAATAGCTGTATCGCATTTCAAGTCTGCCACAAACCGCTCTCATCCAAGCATTATGAACATTACTCATAATAACCCCAAAATCAAAAAGTGATGCGTTTTTCATAAAGAACAGTTTATCGCCTGGAATAACTGCACTTTCTAAATAATCAACAGGAATATATCGACGAGCTTCTGATGAAACCTTTGGAATAGCGATATACCGTTTATCACTTATTCTCATATCCTCAAAAAGTGTGGGAGTATTTGCAAGTTCAAGTGTTTTTGTTCTCTTGCTTTTTAAACGAAAATCTCTTACAGCTTCTATTCGCTTCAACAGTAATGGGCATTTTTTAAGTTCAGACGGATTTGCACCAACAAGCCAAAAACAATAACGAGGTTTCCTTTGAATAAAGTCTTTGCCCATCATAAACGGACGTATAAATTTTTCGCCCTGTGGTTCTGATTTAAGATACTCATTATATTCTTCAACACTCATCAATAAATTTCCGTCATCATTAGGAGAGCTACCTCTTACAATCTCTGTAACGGAGCAAAGTGGTTTTGTACGTTTTTCAACAAAAACAGCTGGGCCTTCTACCAAATATGCATTTATATTATCTACTTTCTGATAACGTTCAGAACTGTATAAGAGTTTAGGCATAGTGTTTTCGGCAACACTAAATCCAACGATAATACAATGAACATGTGCTTTCAGACTTGCTTCACTATCCCAACGAAATGTTTGATGTGCAAAGTCAATGTGTATATTTAACTTTGTAAATAATGGCTTCCATACAACAGCAACCTGCTCACCCTGACAAATTGAATTTGTTGAAACAAAGGCTGTTCGTATTTCGGTATCTGACATCAGTTTAGCTGCTTTAAAATACCACCCCGATACATAATCGAGATTTTTACCTGCATTGTCAGTAACATTAATTAAATCTTCCTTTTGCTCTTTGCTTTGATAAGCATACCCCACAAACGGCGGATTACCCATGATATAAGACAGCCTGTCCTTCGGCACAACGCTCTCCCAGTCGATACGCAGAGCATTGCCCTCCACAATATTGGCATAGCTTTTCAGCGGCAGAAAATCAAGGTCAATCTGCATCAGCGATTCCGTTTCCTGCATCATCTGGCTCTCCGCAATCCACAGTGCAGTTTTCGCAACAGTTACCGCAAAATCGTTGATTTCAATGCCGTAAAACTGCCCGATGCTCACCTGAATCACGTTCTCCATGCCCAGCATCATCTGGCCGTGGGTTTCCTCAAAAAGAGCGTCATTTTCCAGTCGGCGAAGCGAAATATAAGTTTCCGTGAGGAAGTTTCCGCTGCCAGCCGCTGGGTCAAGGAACACGAGAGAGGACAGCTTTTTGCGGAAATCACGCAGTTTCTGCTGACGGGTTTTCTCCACTTTCAGAGCCTTGATGTCCTCCAGTTCTGCTTTCAGAGCATCAAGAAACAGCGGATCAATGACCTTGTGGATGTTCTCGATTGAGGTGTAGTGCATACCGCCGCTGCGGCGAGTTTCGGGGTTTAACGTACTTTCAAACACCGCACCGAAAATGGTGGGTGAGATACCCGACCAGTCAAAATCCTCGCTTGCATTGCTCAGCAGGAGCTGTACGATTTCTTCTGTAAATCGGGGGATTTCGATATTTTCATCCGCAAACAGACCGCCGTTGACGTAAGGGAATGCCAGTAAATCCTCATCAAGATACGGGTCACGGTCGTTCTCTTTTGTATCAAGTATGCGGAACAGCTCCACAAGCTTGTGACGCACCTCGTTCACAGGATATTTTTTCAGATAATCGTGGAACATTCCGTGCTTGCCGAAGATGCCTGCATCCTCCGCATACAGACAGAATACAAGACGAACACAGAGCTTGTTGAGGCTCTTGAGCGTTTCGGGATCATCGGGATTCTTGTACTGCTTGAGAATCGCATCGTAGAGTTTCCCGACGAGATCGCCAGCCTTTAAGGAGATTTCCATTTCCTTTTTGAGATGTTCACTGCCCGTATCCACAAGGAATTGCAGGCGGTAGAACTCTTTTGGCAGGTCTTTGAGGAAAATCTGCTCTGGCTCGCCGTTGGGTTTGTTCATATCATAAATGAGAAATTCCTCAAAATTACAGGTAATCAGCCAGCGTGGATGCTCGTCCACAGGTAAATTCACAATATAACGTTTCGCCTGCTGAAAGGGCGAAAGGATAGAACCGTCGGACTGTATAATCCCTTTACGGAGATTTTTGCCAAGCGTTTTCTGCTCAATCATTACTCTTGTTGACGGAATATACACATCAATAAAATTGGTGGTGGTATCCTTTACACGCTTTTCAAAACTAACATATTTTGTCGGTTCTTCTACACCGTACACATCATGCAATAACGACAGCCAAAAGCTCTGTGTATCGCTTTTTTCATCGCCTTTATCTTTCCAGTATTCAGCGAATGCCTTCGCTGCGGATTTTTGTTCTTTTTCGGTCATGATTGTTCTCCTATCGCTTTCTTAAGCATTTCTGCATATACATCACACGCCCATTCCGGTGCAGTAATCCTCATCTGTCCTGTAAACTGAAACAACCATCCCCAAAATGTAGGACTAAGCTGCACATCGACATTTGTTGTGAATTCCTCATTGTCAAGAGGAAAAATCTTAGTTTCCATACCGAATTTTTCATATATGTAATCAATCATGTGTGCATTGAATGCCAATGTTACATTTACAGTTTCACCACCATACATTTTGAAGACCTGTGCAGTGTATTTTGCAACTGACCGACTGCGTATAACTGCGTTTTTGCTTATCTTTTCTTTGAGAATCTCTACCCATTCAATACGGTCAAGTCTGTAATTGTAATTCTTGTCAGCAACAGGATTGTAGCAGGTGAGATAGTACTTGTCGTTGTTATAAACAAGAGCAATCGGTTCTACTGTATGAATTCCGTTTTCAGAACGATACACCTTTTCACGCTGCTCATTCAGATGAAAATACCGAATCGTGACTTTTTTCTTTTTGCGTATTGCTTCTTCCAATGTCCCGATAGTATGGTAGATCCGTTCATTTGTGGATTTTGCAGAATTGAAGCGCACAACAGTACTTTTCAATATTTCAGCCTGTTTGTCACTGCTCAGACTGACAATTTTATCTTTCAGCTCCTGCGTCTTTTTTTCTGTGAGAAGCTGCGAGGCCTCTACAGCATCCAGCAGCATGCGAAGTTCCGGCACTTTAAACGCACGATCCGCAATAAAGTAGCCTTTTGCTCTGCCAACCTGACATTGCTGTATCTCATATCCCTGCTCACGCAAGGTCTGAATTTCCGAAGCAAGTATTCTTCGGTCACAGGAGATGTCCATATCTTCCATCCGACGACAGATGTCAGTTGTTTTCATAGGATGCTGTTCATCTGTTTCTCTCTGCAGGATTTCCAGTAGTTTCAGCAGCTTGAGTTTCCTGTTTTTATCTCTTTCCATGTGACACCTCCGATAACAAGATATGCTTAGTATTATTATAACATATTTTTTGGTAAATGTAAATAGATTGTTGGCGGTTCAGACCGCCAACAACATATAAATTTCATATATTTTCTCTTTTGCGGTAAGCACCACATTATTGCATCGACATTCCATGCTCATCACGGACACCAAGTTCCTGCTTATGCTTACGAATCACACGTTGAATCTTACTGTCAACCTTGGATTGCAGTTTCTTGTGACTCTTGTTGTAGTCTTCCTCAATCGCATGACTTAAGCTGACAAACAATCCGAAGATAGTTGATGCGAATGCAGCATTTTCTCTCTGTTCCATGTTGTCGAGGAGTTGCTGTGCATATTCGTTACCATTTTCTGCAGATTTTGTGAGCCATTGTACTGCAAGTTCAACGTCACGTTCAATACTAGCTGCACCAAAGAGATAGATTTTACCAAGCCTATATGCAGACATTGCATCACCATTATCTGAAAGCTCTGTGAGTGTTTCCACAGCTTTATTCACATCCTGAGGAATGTGTTCACCTGATAGCTGCTCAATGGCAATCATGCGTCGGGCATTGGTATTTCCGTGCTTGGCTGAACGTGTGAAGTATTCCAAGGCTTTCGGAATATCCTCATCCGTTCCAAGCCCATAGCGATACATTCTGCCGAGCTTATACAGCAGATTATCATCTGCACGATCACTTTCTTCAAGTTTCAGAAAGCCTGCCAGTGCTTGTGCGTAGTATTGCTGTGATTTACTCTCATCCTGCAGGACAGCGTCACCGTTTGCATACATCTGCGCAACGGCATACGCTGCATAGGGCAATCCCTGTTCTGCCGCTTTCATATACCAATGCAGAGCCTGTTCCTTGTCCTTATAGAATCCGTTACCGTAGTAGTACTGATTTGCAAGGCTGAACTGTGCAAACTTATTTCCTGCGTATGCGGATTTCAGAAACCATCC
>CALFMA010000444.1 GCA_937880065.1 uncultured Ruminococcus sp. | reverse complement strand
CAGTTTTCTCTATATGTATTTCCGACAAATTTTCGTATTGATGCGAACCATTAACAGAAGAGATATTTGTTGCTACAAGCTCATTAAAGTTTGTTGCAGTTATTATCGGATCAACCACAACGGGGTAAGCTCTTCCCTCAGCACTCAACCAGCTTTCGTCTGCACCTATCACAAGGCGAAGCTTACCGTTTTTATTCTTTTCTACAGTAAGTGTAACTGCTTCGCTCTTTTCACCGTTGGCATCGGTCATATACGGTGCAGAAATTGTGTAAACAACCTCATCCTCTGCCATAAGATTGATTGTGTTGCTGTCAACAACTTCAGCAGTAAGTTCACCTATGTTGTAATTGACGGTGAAGCTATTCTGAGCACTTTCGCTTTTAAGAATAATATTTTCTTTAAGTCCTGTAGGACTTACAATATACTGAAGGTCAACATCAACAAATACATTTTCATAAAGAACTTCTTGGGTAATATAGGGAAGTGTAAGGAAGGCTTCGTCACCGCCATATGTTTCAGTCTTTTCAATGATGTTTATCTGACTGTTTTTAGCACTCTGATAATTAAATGAGATGGGATAATTCTTTGCTTCGTATGATACGAGAGTATTTGAATTTGACTTTTCGGCGAAAACTACGTTGTCGGTTATATTACTTGTTGAGTAGATTTCATCTGTACCGAAAAGTTCTGTTTGCTCTGCTGTGGCTACCGCAGAAGTTACTGTATTGTCAATGTCAATCCACTTGCCATTTTCGTCAAGGTAGTGTACGGGTGTATTATACTGAGCGACAACATATGAGCCGTCAGACATACGGAAATGCTTGGCATTTTCTTCACGCTTTTCAACATCTTCCGAAACAATATATGCTTCACTGTCTTCTTCTGTAGGAACAAATAATTCGTCAGGGAAATCAGTGAGCTGACTGTTTTCAGAAGCCAACACTGGAAAAGCTACAGAACAAGTTGTAATGAGCATAACTACAGTAAGAATAAATGATAATATTTTCTTTGTAATAGACATTGTTTTTCCTCCTTTTAATATATTTTAATAATTCCATAATGTATAAATCTTACATACAAATCATCCCCTCTTTAAACCTTTATCCTCATATAAATCGCAAAAATTACAATAAGTAACAGTCTAAGCTCATCGTTAACAGAATGTTCACAAATGTTTTTCCTGTTTTTGATGCATTTTGTGGATTGTCAATCTCTTCGCTTTTATTTTTATTAAATCTTTTATTTTCCATCGGTAGAACCGAGGTTTTTATCTTTGCTGAAGATATAACCCGAAATACCGGGATTCACACTGACGTGAGTCCCGGTATTTTTTGGTGCATTTATGCGTGGAAATAAACCCCTGGTTCTACCAGGGGGTGAAAGAAGGCTTTAGCAAAGCCAAGACGGGCGAGCTTAATGCAAGTCCCAACTCGCTTGATAAATAGTAAAACCTCCAAGTATAATAGTAAAGGTTTGGCGACCGCATTACTAAAATACAAGGAGGATTTAACCAATGAAAATAAGTAAAGACAAAAACGAAATAAAGAGTAGTGCCCATTCAAAGTACAGGTGTCAGTACCATATAGTATTTGCACCAAAATACAGAAGACAAGTAATATATGGTACATTGAAAAAAGACATAGGAGAAATCTTAAGAAAACTCTGCGAACAAAAAGGTGTAGAAATAATAGAAGCAGAAGCTTGCCCAGATCATATCCATATGTTAGTGAGTATCCCACCGCATATAGGTGTAGCACAATTTATGGGATATCTCAAGGGTAAAAGTACACTAATGATTTTCGACCGACATGCAAATTTAAAGTATAAGTATGGAAGCAGAAGTTTTTGGTGTCGAGGATACTATGCAGATACAGTCGGTCGAAATAAAAAGGTGATTGCAGAATATATAAGAAATCAGTTAGAAGAAGATTATTCAAAAGACCAAATTACAATGAAAGAGTATGTGGACCCGTTTACGGGTAACCAGACAAAGTGAGCAAAAATAAACAGCCGCACATGAGCGGCTGCTGAAAATGTAATGCGGTGCTAAACTTCAAAACCCCTTCAAGGGGTAAAGCCAGTAATAGCCCCTTATAGGGGCAGTGCAGAGACCGCTGAAATTTTTGTGTAAAAGTGAATAAATTAACTCCTTTCAAGCAATAAAGAAAGTATAGAACCAAAGCTTGAAAGGAGTAATTTTTATGTCAAAGACAGCAGCAGAAATTATGAAGGAGTATGTAAGAAGTCAGAACTTCACATCAACAGATGAAATCATGGCAGCAATGAAGGATATGTTCAAGGATGTTCTTCAGGAGGTAATGGAATGTGAATTGTCCGAAAAATTAGGTTATGAAAAAAGTGAAAGATTGTCAGATGCTGACTGTAACAATAAGTCGAAAAACTACAGAAACGGATATTCAAAAAAGACAGTAAAAACACAACTCGGAGAAATTGATGTCCGTGTACCAAGAGATAGAAACGGAGAATTTGAGCCTAAAATTATCGGTAAGTATAACCGCAATGCGGACGGTATGGAAGAAAAAATATTATCACTTTATGCCTGTGGTATGAGTCAGAGAGATATTGCCGAACAAATTAAAAATCTTTATGATGTAGAAATATCACCGGAGCTTATCAGTAAAATCAGTGAAAAGATAATGCCTGAGGTTACAGCATGGCAGAACAGACCTCTTGAAAGTGTGTATCCTTTCGTGTTTATGGATGCCATTCACTACAAGGTAAAACAGGATCATCAGTATATTACAAAAGCAGCATATGTAGTTCTCGGTATCAATCTTGACGGTCAGAAAGACATTCTCGGTATATGGATTGGTGAACACGAGAGCAGTAAATTCTGGCTTAATGTGTTGAATGATGTAAAAACAAGAGGAGTCAAGGATGCATTTCTGTTTTGTGTTGACGGCCTTACCGGTTTCAGAGAAGCTATCCAGGCTGTATATCCCAATTCGCAGATACAGCGTTGCATTATTCATCAGATACGTAGCAGCACAAGATTTGTCAGCTACAAACACATCAAACCACTGATGAGTGACCTTAAAAAGGTATATCAGGCAGTCAGTGAAGATGAGGCAATGAACAACCTCATAATCTTCAAAGACAAGTGGGGTAAAACGTACCCATCCTGTGTAAAAAGCTGGGAAGAAAATTGGGATATATTATCTACCTTTTTTGCATACCCGCCTGATGTTCGTAAGATAATATATACAACAAACATCATCGAAGGTCTGAACAGACAGTTCAGGCAGATAACAAAGAACAAACCGTCCTTCTCAAATGACGAAAGTCTTCGGAAGATGCTGTATTTGGCATCACAAAAGATTGTCGAAAGATGGACACAAAGATGTCGAAATTGGGACATGGTATTGAACCAACTTTCGATAATTTTCGAAGACAGGCTTTCTGCGTGATTTGTCTCGTAAAAAAGTATTTCCTGCCTGCGGAACTGTTATTCATTCTACGCACGCATAACATTCCGCAAACAGGAAAAAATAGTTAATACGAGACCAATCCCGCAGTCTGAATGCAAGGCAATCCCGCTATCATTTGCTTGTCAGGGGAATTGCTTTTACACAAAATTTTTGGGGCTGCCGCAGTGCAAACCACCGGCACCATTGCGGTGGCTTTAACTCTGCCCCAAAACTACGCCCTGCAAATCAATTGAACAATCACGCCTAAAGACATTCAATTGAATATCATAGCGTACATATCACCCAACCTCAACTTCTCCCTTCTCCTTCATTCTTCTATAAGCCCTCACCATATCGTCAAACTCTTTCTTTAATTTTTCTAACTCTTTCTCCCTTTTAAGCAATTCAACCGAATAATAGAATTCTTTTCCTTTGATATCATAAGTCATAAAGTCATTTAATTGAGTTACACAATTCTTAATTGACGTTTCCTTTTTCTTTAATTCTTCTTTCTTCTGTTCTATTATGTATTGCTCTCGGTTCAGGTGTTGCCTACTCTGGTTGCCATTAACAATTTCGATATCATATCTCCTTGCAATCTCTGTCAATGCTTCTCTTTCTCTGTTCTGCCATTTGGTTACTGCAAGATTAAACTTTCCGTGACCATCTCCCTCTTTATCAGATGTGAATCCCATATCTTCTAATGCTCTGTTTAGAGATACCCTGCGGCTCATTCCAGATGTATATGAATCAGAGAAGAAGATTACATCGAGATGGGCGTGAATAACCCCTTGCTCATCACAATGAATTGCTGACATATATAGATAAGCATTAGGGTTCCTGTTCTGAAAAATATAAATATATTCATCGAGAATAGCGATAACATCGTCTGCCCTTTCACCATCAGGGCAAAACTCAGGATTCTGCTTCATATTGCCAAGAGAAACAATAATCTCATAAGAAGATTGCTTTGCTTTCTTGTGTTTTGCAAGTTCCTTATAACTACAGCCTTCAGCACGTTTTTGTTCAATTATCTTTTTCTGTTTTTCTTCTGCTGTTAAAATCTTTTTTAGGTAATCTTCTATTCTTCTGTCTTTTCTCTTTTGTTTCTCGTTGTACCTCTTAACTGCATCAGCAAATAAAAATTCATACGCCTGTTCTTTTGTGTGATTCACATAATAGATATTGTCTTTTGATTTAGATACATCAACATAAGGGACATAAATAGTACGAAGATTATGACCCTCGTTATGTTGCTCTGACATACGGAATGATAAAGTTGATTTCATTTATTTTTCTCCCCTTTCTCTTTTTAATATCAGAAAAATAACAGAAAAAATCAAAAAGGATCTTTTGGCATAAGCCATGCTGTACCATCATCATTAAGATAAATTTCTTCCATCTCTGCTTTTTGGAATCTTATGAAATCAACTACAATGCACTCAATAAATTCTTCAATGGATATATCCGTTGCTACTGCATAAGGCTTAATTTCATCAAGTGTATCAATGTCTAATGTTATAGTAATATTCTTTGTATTCATATTAACTAACCGTCCTTTCTTGTATATATTTTTGGGCTTCACTATTAATATGTAAGATAGGTGAAGGAAAAGATGAAAATTATACTACATAGTATTCATATTCGTTCCTTATGGTGTAACCGTTAATGTTCTTCTCAAAGGTTCTTTCATCAAAGGCGTCTGTGAAACCATAAATACTTTTGGCTCCTGCATATGTCATTTCATCTTTAAGTGGTTTAAGTAAATTCTTACTATGTTTAACTGCATGGTAATATGCCGGCATATTT
>CALFMA010000443.1 GCA_937880065.1 uncultured Ruminococcus sp. | reverse complement strand
CCCGATACTGATATTACTCTTGATATAAACGACAGGCTCAACTGCATTATATCGGCAGGCAAATCAAGCTTCTCTATGTTTGCAACAAAGGGAGAGGATTTCCCGACGCTCCCCGAGCTTACGACTGATAACGGATTTTCTATTCCCACAGCAACCCTTAAAGAGGTTATAAGCAAGGTTGTACATTCAATAGCAGTTCAGGATAACAGAGTTTGCCTTACGGGTGCATATTTCAAAATAAGCGATAACAGCCTCGAGGTTGTTTCAACCGACAGCTACACCTTCTCAAGATGTAACGTAAGCTGCGATATATCCTCTATAACCTCGGCAAGCGTTGATTATTCGTTTATTATTCCCGGACACGCTCTTTCCGAGCTTTCAAATATCTCTGAGAGACGTATCTACAAGCTCATTTCAGGTCAGAGAGGCCTTCCTAACTTCCTTGTGGCAAAGCCTGGTCTGAACAGCGGCTTCATGATTCCTCAGTACACTGCCGCATCAATCGTGAGCCAGAGCAAGGGCCTCTGTATGCCGGCTTCAGCTGACTCTATCCCGTCATCACAGGGTCAGGAGGATCATGTCAGCATGGGTGCAAACGCTGCTACAAAGCTCGTACGCGTTGTCGAGAATACAGAGCGCGTACTCGCCATCGAGCTCTTCAATGCAGCTCAGGCGTTTGAGTTCCGCAGACCGCTCCGCTCTTCATGGGAGATCGAGAAGATCTTTGCAAAGTACCGCAAGGTCGTTCCGTTCATCGATGACGACAGGTACATGCATCCGCTTATCGAGAAGTCGGTAGAATTCATTCGCTAAATTCACATATTTGTCCGTAAAATACCTGTTTTTACGGACAAACCCATAAAAAACTGCTACGTTATCCGTAAAATGAGCCTATTTACGGACAACAATAGAAAATAGTACTAGATGAAGACCATCATATACAATATAGGTACGTTGGCGGGTATTCTGCCCTCGGATGTCAGGCGACTGGAAGGAGCGCAGATGAATCATGTGGAGTGCATCGAGGATGCGTATCTCGTGATCGAGGACGGCATAATCACTGAGCATGGAGAAATGTCGGATTCTGTCATTCTGAAGGGTGAGTCACAGTCGAGCCAAAGGGGCAATTCACCTGTCATTCTGAACGGAACGAAGTGGAGTGAAGAATCTTCAGACGAAAGATCCTTCGCTGACGCTCAGGATGACAGGTGCCATTCTGAACCATGCGCTTATCGTTCTGAACATTATCCCTGTCATTCTGAACAATCCCCCTGTCATTCTGAACGAAGTGAAGAATCTTTCGACAAGAAAAAAACGGGTGTTTTATTGGATATTGTTTTGAAAGGCGGTAACTTTGGGGTTTATTCCAAAGACCGCGAAAATGTCCCTCGCGCGCGATGGGCGCGTAAGGTGCAGACTTTCAAGGCTTTAACGGGCAATGTCGGCTTCGCTTTCAGGTACGCTCCGGGGGAGTGGTTCTGGACGACGATGCAGCTTTTGGGAGGGCAGTTCAGATGAGAAGGGTATATAAAGTGGCGGATTTCGCTTTTTCTGTGGCTTTGGCCGGGGACCGCGATCCGGACATATTTCTGAGATCATTCGCTCCTTTCAAGGCCGACGGATGCTCGAAGGAAGAAGAGCTCTTTGAACTTACGGAAGACGATACCCTGTCAGAAAAGGCGGAAGGGGAGTACCTCGAGTCGGACAACAACGACATGGGCCATACCGACCTTTACCGTGTCTCAGGAGGCTATCGCGTCGAGCTGAGGTATCCGTACGACGGATTTCCGCACGTCATGGAGGCCGACGAGGCTTTCAGACATGCCAAGGTGCGCATCTGCTGGGAAGACCCATACGCAGCGACGATCCTGACTTCGATGCTCAGGATTGCATATGCTCAGGCTGTGCTGCCTTTCGGGGCTGTCTCGATGCATGCTTCGGTCGTTGTAAGCGACGCTAAGGCTTTTATGTTCATGGGAAAGAGCGGTACTGGCAAAAGCACACATTCAAGGCTGTGGCTAGAAAATGTTCCCGGGGCAACGCTGCTGAACGATGACAACCCGATAGTGCGCCTGACTCGCGAAGGAGCAATAGTCTACGGCTCTCCATGGAGCGGCAAGACGCCTTGCTACAAAAACGAAAGCGCTCCGCTCGCGGGGGTGATAAGGCTTCTTCAGGCTCCGGCCAACAGGTTCGAGCCGATGGAGGATATAGCGGCCTTCAGCTTGCTGCTTCCGGGCTGTTCGGTACTGAGGCAGGACAAGAAGCTCCATGAAGCGCTCTGCATGACGCTCGTGGGCATGGCGGAAACAGTATGCGTCGCCCAGATGAATTGCCTCCCCGATAAGGATGCGGCTTTGATCTGCCGAAGGGGAGTGCTGGAAAATTTGAAATGAAGATAATTTAATAATAATGAAGGACTTAAAAAGAATTGTGCGTGTTTGTTTGATGGCTGCAGCCCTTGTGCTGGCGGCCTCATGCGCCTCGCCTAAGAAGTTCGTCTACCTGCAGGATATGGAGACAGGAAAGCAGTATCCGATCAATGAGGAGGCTGTGACTATCGTCCATGTCAACGACAGGCTGGACATCAAGGTCAGCTGCAGGAATCCGGAACTGGCTGTGCCATTCAACTCTCAGGTGGGAGCGTATAAGATGTCAATCGACGGTGGCGTTTCTGAGGCAAGAACAGAAACAGTGGAGTCTGGCTATAGAGTAGATGCTGACGGAAATATCGTGACATCTTATTCAATCCCCACTGCCGACGATGACGGCGGCGAAGAAACAAATATAATCGAAACTGCAGTTCAGACAGTCAGGGAAAACCCTGAAATTCTGGTTGCTCCCACAGGCATTGTGGCTGTCGGCTCTCTTGCAGGCTTTTTCTTCTCACGAAAGCACCGTGATTCAGTTATTGATGAGGAAAACGAAGCTGAAGAAACAGAAGAATAATCACTGAATACTGAATAAAAATACACCTTCGGCCGATGAAAAACGGTGAAGGTGTATTTTTTATAAACCTTACAATAAAATAATGATCAAAAGTGAAAAATTATTAATTTTGTAACAAAAAAACCTTCCTTTGATGTCTTTTTGACTTGACATATTGTGTATTTTAGTTTAAAATATTCAAGATAGTGTAGATTATTATATATTTATGCTGTCATTCGAGTAACATTACTGTAATTCTTTTGATGACCACATCGGTGATATAGCAAAGGCGGAGGTGTTTTTGTCCGCATTATATATGTTGCCACCCCAAGAATTTAAAAAGAAGGAGGTGCTGCTACTTTGGTTAGTTTAACTGTTGCAATTATCATTGCTGTTGTTTGTGCTGTTGTTTTCGGTGTGCTGGGCTTTGTCTTCGGCGGACTTCACAGAAAGAAAACCGCAGAAGGTCTTATCGGCTCCGCTAATGACGAGGCTGCAAGAATCGTGAATCAGGCCGTTAACGAAGCAGAAACAAAGAAGAGAGAGGCAATTCTCGAAGCAAAGGATGAAATCCATAAATTCAGAACTGAATCAGAGCGTGAAATCCGTGAAAGAAGAAACGAAGTTCAACGCCAGGAAAAAAGAATGATTCAGAAAGAGGAAAGCCTCGACAAGAAAACTGAAGCACTTGAGAAAAAAGAAGAAATTCTCGCAGAAAAAATCAAAAAAGCTGAAGAACAACTTTCCGAAGCAGAAAGCATCAAAAGAAGTCAGTTAGAAATGCTTGAAAAGATATCGGGCTATACAAAAGAACAGGCTAAGATCGATCACATCAATTCACTTGAAGAAACTCTTAAAAGAGAAAAAGCTGTCAAGATTATGGAATATGAGCAGATGGTCCGTGAAGAGTCCGACAATCTTGCAAGAGAAATCATCACAACTGCAATTCAGCGCTGTGCAGCCGATCACGCATCGGAAGCAACCGTGTCTGTTGTTGCTCTTCCCAACGATGAAATGAAGGGCCGCATCATCGGCCGTGAGGGACGCAATATCAGAACCCTCGAAACAATTACAGGTGTTGATCTCATCATTGACGACACACCTGAAGCAATCACACTTTCAAGCTTTGATCCCGTTCGCAGAGAGGTTGCAAGAATCACTCTTGAAAGAC
>CALFMA010000442.1 GCA_937880065.1 uncultured Ruminococcus sp. | reverse complement strand
CCGATGTGGATTTGTCGGGATATGGCTTGTCTGATGATGTAAATGCACCTATGCAATGGACTTTCCCAGCAGGCACAATTATCAAGGGCGGAGAGCATATAATAGTTTTCGCATCAAAGCTTGAATCCACAGGCTCTGAACTGCACACAAACTTTGCTCTCAGCAAAAATGGCGAAACCATTATTCTCAGCAATTCCAACGGAGGATTAATTCAGCAGATAGACGTTCCCACATTGGCGGAGGATTCCACCTACGGACGTACTCCCGACGGTGGCAGCGTATGCGAAATTATGACTCCCACACCTGCCGCAGTAAATAAAATCGTGGCATCTGCCCCTGTATTTTCCGCAGGTTCGGGATTTTACGGAACTGATTTTTCCTTGACATTATCAGCAGAAAACTGCCAGATTTATTACACAGTTGACGGTTCAAACCCTGCAACATCTCCTACAGCAATGCAATATTTCTCTCCAATTACGGTTAAAGACAGAACAAATGAGCCGAATATCTACAGCGTATATGCTGAAAACGAAAGCTCCGCCACATCAATTTCAAGGGGAACAGGCTATCAGCAGCCGCCCTTTAACGTGGACAAGGCAACGGTAGTCCGTGCAGTTGCAAAAAATAGTGACGGCTTATACAGCGATGTTGTAAGTCAGACATATTTCATCACATCGGGAGCCCTTTCACAGTATAAGAATATGACGGTTGTTTCACTTGTTACAGACCCCGAAAATCTCTTTGACCCCGACAAGGGAATTTATGTTACGGGAACACAGTATATCAACTGGCGAAACAGCAGCGATTACAATCCTGCCAAAAGTCCGTGGGATAACACAGGTATAAGCAATTTCTTCTCAAAGGGCAGAGAGTGGGAGCGTGAAGCTACCCTTACATTTATAAAGAACGGCAATACTGTAGTTGAGCAGAATATGGGTATCCGCATAAAGGGTGCGTCCACAAGAAATACTCCCCAGAAAAGCTTTAATCTTTACGCAAGAAGCGAATACGGTGCATCAAAAATTAACTATCCGCTGATTGACGGCAACTATGATATTGAGGGAAATCTCATTGATAAGTATGATTCCCTGTGCCTGCGTTCCGTAAGCGATGAAGCACGTCTTCGTGACGGCTTTGCACAGAAGCTTGTGTTTGACAGAGAGCAGATTACAAATCAGAATATGGAATCCTGCGTTGTATTCCTCAACGGCGAATACTGGGGACTTTATGAAATGACGGAGAAATTCTCCGATTATTTCATTGAGTCAAACTATGGCATAGAAAAGCAGGATGCGGCAATAATAAAGAATGGCGAGCTTGAGGAGGGTGACGATTACCTCCATGACGAGTACTTTGATTTCATGTACGAATATGCCTCAAAGGATTTGACAAATCCTGCAAATTATCAGGCTGTATGCGATTATATCGACATTGACAGCTTTATCGAGCATTATGCCGCAGGTCTTTATATCGGCACATATGACTGGCCGAACTATAATTACGGCGTATGGAAAACCACAGGGGAGCCAATTGAGGGCAATCCCTATAGTGACGGTAAATGGCGGTTTATTTCCTTTGACTATGACTATACAATGGGTGCTACATATGAAAATTTCGGCGGAGTTGAGGGATATGCCTATGATAGTTTCAGACATATGGACAAATCAAAGAAAGATGTTCCTACAAATCTCTTTGTAAGCCTGCTGAAAAATCAGGAATTCCGCATTAAATTCGCCAATGTTTACTGTGATTATGCAAATGAAGTTCTCACAGAGCAAAAGGGAAATGCAATGGCTGATTTCTATTTGCAGAACTACACAGAGAAGATTTCAAACAGTATTCTCCGCTGGTGGGGATTTTACGGCGGTTCAAAGGACAGCAACTACAACTATAACCGTCAGCAGTATACAGAGAAGAATATTCCGCAAATCAAGCAGTTTTTCAGAGAAAGAGCCTCCTATACTCTTGAAGATATGAAGAATTATATTGGTTTAAGCGGCGATTTACAGACGATTACCCTGAAAACCAACGGCGGCGGAAAAATTATGATAAATTCAATTATTCCCGATACTTCAAAGGGCAGCTGGAATGGCAAATATATGTCCTCTTGCCCTGTAACTCTTACGGCAATTCCCGATGACAACGCATCATTTACAGGCTGGGGCGGCGATGCTTCGGGAACTGAACAGACAATTACAGTTTCACTTTCAAAAGCAATGAGCATAACAGCTGATTTCGGTGAGAAAAAAGAAGTTAAGGGCGATGTCAACAGCGACGGAAGCTTAACCGTTGCCGACCTTGTAATGCTTGAAAAATGGCTGCTTGGTTCCGGTGAAATTACCGACTGGCAGGCAGGCGATTTATATAAGGACAATGTTCTTGATGTTTACGATTTATGCCTTATGAGAGAGGAAATTATTAAAAAGTAATTTTGTATTTTGATTACATGGGTTCTCTAAAAACCGGAACACGAGCAGAAATCTGTGTCATAGGAAGTCTGCCGTGAGGGAGGTTTTTAGAGGATCCCTACACTAAA
>CALFMA010000441.1 GCA_937880065.1 uncultured Ruminococcus sp. | reverse complement strand
AGATTCGGAATATGCTAAGGGAATAATGCTGATTATAGCAATGATTATACAGCATTTTATCGGAGTACCTCTTGCACTTTTCGTTTTCAGAATGACAAAAATCGGACGGAATACAGATACGATACGTTCCGTTTTCCGCAAGCCTCAGCAGTCATTCTGGTGGGTTGTACGCTGGATATTTATTGCGGTTTTCTTCTGCTATGCCGCAAGTTATGCAACAAATATATTCTTTATGCTGCTTGAAAGAATTACAGGTGTACAGCTTGTTCAGACGGATTTTTCAGCCGAAAGCAATACCTTTTCACAAGTTGTAAATATCATCTCCATTACCTTTATGGCTCCGCTTTTTGAGGAAATCCTCATAAGAGGCGGTATGCTCAATAATATAAAACGCTTCGGCTCATGGTCAGCTGTAATTTCAACGGGTATTTTCTTCGGTCTGCTCCATATGAATTATCCGCAAGTGCCATTTGCCGCTGTTATGGGAATTGTTACCGCATTTATCGCATTGAAAACAAAATCAATCATTCCAACTATTATTGTACATTTCATTGTAAACGGTATCGGCGGTGCAGCAAGCCTTATCACAGGAAAGCTGGATATTAAGGCAATGCAGTCGGGAGATTTTACCACTTTAATGGAAGACCCTAAAGTTATGGTTATATATATGGGTTTGACAGTTTTGGTTATGGGACTTATGTTTGTTGGACTTCTCCTTTTTATACTGGAAATTATTCTTCACCGTGACAGCTTCAAGCTTGAAAAGGTAAATCCCGAAGTTTCCGAGGGTAAAAAGCTCATCCACTACTTCTCAGCTCCTCTCACAATTCTTCTCACACTTTTCTATATCGGAATTACTATCTATAATGCTATTCCGCAATAAACAAAATTGCCCCGCAGCCAAAACTGTGGGGCAATTTTTATTGTAGGGCATCTCTAAAAACTCGTTTGATTAAAGAAAAAACAGATAGGTGCGGCAGCTGCAAGGAAAGCTTCCGAAGGCGTGCTTTCGCACTCCAAGGGAGGTTGACGCAGCAGATGTCGTGCATAGCTGTTTTTTTCTCAAAAGGGGTTTTTAGAGATGCCCTGTATACAGTTGTCATAAAATTCAAGCATCTGTGCCATTGTTTCGCTGTCAAGCTCAAAAAATTTCATTTTGTCAACATTTTCTTTTACAAATTCAGTATGCATTTCACCTGTAAAGTAAAACTCGCCTATCTCCTTACAGTATTCATCATATTCCGCTTCGACTTCATCCCTGTATTTAAGCCCATCAGCTGAATTGAATATATGATTATGTCCTCTATCCTCAAATCGGACGAAAGTAAATCTTTCATTATCCGCAAATTTCTCATAATATTTGTCATAACTGAGTTCAATTGGAATCATATCATCATCAGCGCTGTGATAAATCAGCACATCTGCTGTTGACTGTTCAAGACCTTCAAGGGCAGTCATTGTGGCAAAATCCCCGAATTTATCCTTTTCCAAATCCTCAAAAATCGGCATAGCATAATCAATTGCATCTCCTGCCATATCTCTGCCCACATTCTCAATCATATCAAGAGAGGAATTGAAACCTGCAACGGAAATAATACCCTCAATTTCAGGGTGAAGCTTTGCCACGGAGCAAGCAGAATATCCGCCCCAGCTGTGTCCCCAGAGCATAAGGGGTAAATCTGATAATTCCTCGTCAGCTTTTATGTAGTTCAAGGCATAGTCAAGGTCAATAACTCCCTGAGGCAATCCCTTTACACTTTCGCCCTCGCTTTCATCATTGCCTGTTGCGTCATAGGCGAAAACATTGTAGCCGTTTGATGCAAAATAATCAGCAACATCCATATAACTGCAATGACCGCCGCCGCCAAAACCGTGGGCAAGTACAATCAGTCCCTTTGGCTCAGTATCGCCCTTTGTGTAGACATAGCCTGTAATTTTCTGCCCCTCATTTGAGGTGAATACGTGCTTTTCACGTTCAAGTCCGTCAAATTCCGCTATATCCCTGCAATATGGTTCAAATGATGTGAAACGTGTACCGAAATTCTGCTTGTATATGGTTTTTACAATCATTTTCGGTGCAATAAGCAAAGCCGCGATAATCAATGCAAGTAAAATTCCCAGTATAATTAATGTGATTTTAAGCCCTTTTTTCATTTTTCCTTTTGTCATTTGTTAAATCCTCCAACATTCGCAATGATATATCATTATATCACAATTGAAAAAACATTTCAATATACAGTTTAAACAAATTATTTTTTTATTACACTTGCAATAATAACCACCGCAGGCGAAAGAACAGCCGCTATAACCCAGATTACCCAGCTGATATGCCAGTTGAAAGTGATAAAACTGTAGCCGAGGTATAAAGCGGTTACAATTGACCAGTAAATTCCCATAACAGCTGCGGATTTGCCTACAGCCTTTTTAATTCTCGTTTTCTTCTCACGGTTGTATTTTTCTTCCTCTAAAAGCACCTCATAGCCTTCATTTGTTATACTTGACCTTACAATGAGGAATACGCCTGCCGCTACAAAAATGAAAAGGAAAATTGCTCCAAAATCCTCTAAAGGCGAACCGCCGAAAAGCATATCGCAGACAACGGTGGGAACAATTGAAAGTATACAAAGTATTACGCCTATAATCAAATGGAATGTGTTTTTTGAGTGGTCTCGTTCACGCTTTTCCTTGACCATTCCGTCAACGCCGTATTCCGTATCAAGGCACTCTTTTTCCATAAACTCAAACTTTTTCATAATGCTGCCCGAATAGATAAATAATCCCACAGCTGCCGCAACTGATAAAAATATAAATATGGGACTTAATTCTGACAAAGCTGAATCCTCAAAAAGAATTTCAAAAAGTATTGCCGCAACAGGCGAGAGTATGCACAACGCAACTCCTGCCGCAACATAGAGAGCTTTTTTGCTGTTCTTTTCCAGATACTCCACAGCTTCTGCCATTGAAACGGGGCGGAGAGGCGGTTCAGTTTCTACGTGAGCTTTTACGGATACTGTTTCAATATTCTCTGTGGAAATATTCTGCTCCAGTTCAAGTTCATCTTTTAAAAGTACATCTGTGCTTACGGAAAAAATTTCCGCCAATTTAAGTATACGTGCAAGGTCGGGAGTTGACTGTGCACCCTCCCATTTTGAAACAGACTGTCTGCTTACTCCTAATTTTTCAGCAAGTTCATCCTGTGTCATTCCCGATTTTTTTCTGAGTTCAATAATCTTATCCGCTAATATCATAGTAGTTCCTCCATAGATTTAAAGTTTGGATTTAGCATTTGATTTCACGATACCGGTTCCGTGTTTTCCATGATTTTATTTTACCACATTTGCCCGTTGCAGTCAATAAAGTACGCTTTGAAATTTGTCAACTGACGGTTGCAATGGCTATATTTCGTCATTTCAAGCCTTTAGCCTTTAGCCTTTAGCTGACGGAAACTGTAAATTATAATTTAAAGTGCCTCGCACATCCGCAAA
>CALFMA010000440.1 GCA_937880065.1 uncultured Ruminococcus sp. | reverse complement strand
CTGTTTGCAATTCGTGCTGCTGCACGTAAACATCGTGTGTCTGCGGACGATTTACCGGCAAAACTGGAACAAATGTCCCAACAGTTGGAAACAATTGATAATTCCGACGCAGAATTACACAAATTACAATCGTTGGTAAAAACATATCTGAACGAATTTAATACCGCCGCATCAGAACTGCGTAACGCACGCCACGCAGCCGCCAAAATGTTACGCACACAGTTATTGGCGGAATTACCCGAATTAAAACTGGGTTCCGCGGACTTTATGTTGGAATTTGCAGAAACACCACCATCATCACACGGCACAGACGATATTACATTTATGATAAAAACGAACCCAGGTTCGCCATTTGCACCATTGCATCGCGCGGCATCTGGGGGCGAATTGGCGCGTTTAATGCTGGCAATGCGTGTTGTTTTAACCGGCACAGACGATATGTGTTCGTTTGTTTTTGATGAAATTGATACCGGTATTTCCGGAAAGACCTCGCGAAAGGTAGGAATGAAGCTTAAAGAAATAGGAAAAAGCTCGCAGGTTATATGTGTAACTCATCTTTCGCAGATTGCAGTTATGGCGGATAATCACCTTTTGATTGAGAAAAATATTGTTGACGGCAGAACCGAAACTACCGTTACACAGCTGGATTTCCAAGGAAAAACTGCGGAAATTGCCCGAATTATGGGCGGTGACAATCCCGGCAGTCTTGTTATCAAGGCGGCAGAGGACGAATTGAGAAAGGCGGCTGAAATATGAAAATTTACTCCGCAAGACATGGGCAGACGGATTACAATAAAGAGGATTTAATTCTCGGTGTGACGGATTTGCCGCTGAATTCCACAGGTCTTGCACAAGCTGAGGAATTTGCAAAAGCCGTTGAATTGCTGGGTGATGTTGATATTATCATTGCTTCGCCTATGAAAAGGGCGATGACTACTGCAACGGTGGCAGCCGAAAGATGCGGAATTGAGATTATTACCGATGAAAGGCTTCGTGAATGGAATTACGGCAAATTTGAAGGAAAATCCCGATATACCGAGGGTTTTGCTGAAAATAAACGTGAATTTGCTGTGAAAATGGGAGAAACAGGCGAGTCGCTTTTTCAGCTTTGTCACAGAGTTTATTCCGCAATTGATGAAATAAGGGCGAAATACAGCGGAAAAAACGTCCTCCTTGTCAGTCACGGGGGAGTATGCCGTGTAATCGAAACATATTTTAATAATATGACAACTGAGGAATACAGCAATTGGTTTATGGGAAACTGTCAGATTATTGAGTACAATTGCTGATATTTCCTTAAAAAAGAAAAGAGGGTTGTAAATGAGAGTAGGCGTTGATTATTATCCCGAACAATGGGACAAGGAGCTATGGGAAGCCGATGCGGATACTATGGCGAAAACAGGCGTCAGCCTTATACGTATTGGCGAATTTGCGTGGCAAAGACTGGAGCCGTCAGAGGGTGTGTATGACTGTGGCTGGGTGAAAGAAGTTATAACAATTTTTGCAAGACGTGGCATCGGCACAGTTCTGAGCCTGCCCACTTCCTGCCCTCCTTTGTGGCTTTACAAAACGCACCCCGATATAATCCGTATCGGCAGTATGGGTGCAAGAAGCGGAGTAAAGGTGCATAGATGCATAAATTCTCCATTATTCCGTGAATACGCAAAGAAAATCACATCGGCACTTGCTAATGAATTCGGAAATAATCCTGCGGTTGTTTCGTGGCATATTGACAATGAGCCTGAGGCTTACAACTGCACTTGTGACGCTTGTCGTGAGAAATTCCGCAGCTGGCTGTGGGATAAGTACGGCACAATGGAGGCTGTCAATACAGCGATAAACGGCAAATATGAGGATTTGTCGCAGATTGATGCTCCCGACGGACTTTATTCTGATTGGGAAAATCCCTCCCTTTCTCTTGAATGGTATCGTTTTTCTTCTGATTGTGCCGCAGAATTTGTCCGTGACGAAATGCTCCTTATCCGTGTGGTAAATCAAAATATTACCGTATCCACAAACATCAGACCATACGAGAATAACCCCGATTTTTACAGGGTTTTCGAG
>CALFMA010000439.1 GCA_937880065.1 uncultured Ruminococcus sp. | reverse complement strand
CCACAACTGGAAAACCAACTACAACTACTACAACCACAACTGCAAAACCGACTACAACGACTACAACTACAAAACCGACTACAACAACCACAACCACAACTGCAAAGCCAACTACAACAACTACAACTACAACTGCAAAGCCAACAACAACTACAACTGCAAAGCCAACAACAACTACAACCACAACTCCTATCGTATACGAAAAAGGCGACCTTAACCATGACGGTAAGGTAACAATTGCCGATTTAGTATGCTGTGCCGAGGCTGTACTGGGAACGGGTAAGTATAATTTCTCCTGCGATGTAAGCGGCGACAACAGAACTGATGTATATGATGTAATTATTATGAGAGTGCTTTTAGTAAATAAGCTTAAAGCGAATATTCCGATTGATTGACAAATATTAATGGACGTTCCAAAATCGGAACGTCCATTGTTTTATATTTTTACTTCCGCCTTGAATTCCTTGTCGGAGCAGGAAATTTTTAGCTTCATATTGTTTGAAATTGCCGATTTATCCGCAATTGACAAGCCTAAACCGCTGCCTTTTACGTTGCTTCGGGATTTATCACCACGAACAAAGGGAGTTTTTAAATCCTTTGTATCAATTTTTTCCGCAACCGTATTTGTAACGGTAAAGGATTTGCTATTGAAAATCCCCTTTATTTCCCCATTTTCCTGCGTATACTTGACCGCATTTGATACCAGATTTTCTACCAATGCTTCAAAGGAAACAGGCTCAGCTTTTACCTCACAGCTGCCGTTTACCGTGTATTTTATATTTTTCTCATCAAGCATTGGAGCGTATTTCTGTATAGCCTTTTCAAAAACTTCCTCAACCTTAATTTTTTTCTTATTCGGCTTGGTTTCGCCCATTTTATTAAGCTGTAATGTGCGGCTTACGAGATTATCCGCAAAGCTGACATTTTCAAGGATATGGCTGAGATAATCCTCACGCTCCTTTTCTGTGAGATTTCCCTCCATAATATTCTCCGTGTAGCCGCCGATTGCCATAAGGGGAGTTTTTATATCATGGGCAAGATTATTCGTCAAATCCCTCTGATAGTCCTCCATAGCATATTTTGCCTTATTTTTCGTATTCTCAATCCATACAAGAAGCATAGCCGCAAACAGCACGAATACGCCGAAAATAATTGTCCATTTGATATGCAAATTCACAATTTCTTCATCATTGTAGTCTACTATATAGCCTACAAAGATGTAATACGGCTTTTTATTTATATACACACGTTCATATCCTTTATACTGTTCAACTCCGTCTTCTATTTCTGTTCTGTCAACTGCTGAGGTATAAAATTTTTTGACTGATGAAAATTCAAAGCTGTCTATGATTTCTTTTTCTTCGCCGTAATAACCTGTAATAGACTGCCTTGGGTATGTCCTTTCATCATCAAAACTGCCTTTAAACTTTGAAAGCTCTATAAGTTCATATTCATCGCTGTCAATTGTTATATCAATATCAACTGTTTCTACAACACTTATTTTTGAGTTATATTCTTCTTCATCGTAATAATAAGAAACTCTATTTTCATTTTTAATAAGCGTTGCTGTGCCTTTATGAGGGATAAAAGTAAAATTTTCTCTGTTTACATAGACGCTGTCAAAATCATATTTATAATAAAGGTTTAAACTCTCTTTATTAAGATACTCATCATAAAACTTATCTACTTCCGGAAGATTTATAAGCTCCCTGTTGCAGGAATAAAAACCATTATCTTTATGATTTTCGCCGAAACTAATCTTTGATACTAAGCTTTTTTCATTTGTAGCAACTATATTTTTATTTTCGTCAATAATCGCCGTTGCAAAATGACAGTTTTCTGAATATAAGGGGTTTATTATAACATTTTGATACATCATAGGGTCGTCTATATCTATCTCAAAAACGCTGAATATAGGTAACCGTGCATTCATTATCTTCAATATTTCTTCCTCGGAATAATCTATTTCCAATTTGTCTATCTGCTCTTTATATCTTTCAATATTTGAAATAACTAATTCGTATGACTGGCTGTTGATTTCACAATTCAGATACTCTCTGTATCCACTTGCAAATATAAAAATAACTACTGCCGATGCACACAAAGCCTTTACAAGAAGTGATGCCAATGTAACACGTTTTTTCTTCTTTTTCATAAATCTCTCTCCTTACTCGTCGGTAAGCTTATATCCTCTGCCGATAACGGTGTGGATTTGCTTTCCTGCACCGCCTAAAGTCTTGCGTAACCGCTTGATGTTGTTGTCAACTACCCTGTCAATTCCGAAAAAATCATCGCCCCACACCTTATTCAGCAGGGTTTCACGGTCAACTACCCAGCCCTGATGCTCCATAAGATAGCGGAGTATGCCGAATTCCTTTGGTGTCAGTTCAACCTCATTTCCCTCCGCAAAGCACACAAGCTTTCGTGTGTCAAGGGAAATATCACCGCATTTCAGAATATTTTCGGAATTGCCGTCAACACGCTTTATAATAGCCTGACATTTGGCATAAAGTGCCGACAGCAAAAACGGTTTCACAATGTAATCATCACAGCCCAAGTCGTAGCCGTGGAGAATATCGTCCTCCAGTCCTCTTGCGGTTATGAAAATTACGGGGATACTGCTCTTTTTGCGGATTGCACGGCAAATGGTGAAGCCGTCCGCTTCGGGCAGCATAATATCAAGCAGTACAAGGGAAAAATCATCAAGGCGGCTTTCAACAACGTGAAGTGCCTCCCTGCCGTTATTTACAGCGAGAATTTCAGCTCCCTTATTGGTAAAATATTTTTGAGTTACCTCACAGATTTGCAAATCATCTTCAATTAATAGTACTTTCATAAATTCAGAAGCTCCTTAACTTTATGACTATATTATACCATACAAATGTGTCATTTGTATATCGTTTTTATATTATTTAAAAATATTTCACCTATTAAAGTTTTATAACGGCATTATCGAAAATGGGCAATGTGCAATAAAAATACTATAAGTTATTGACATTAAATGTTAAACGTGGTATAATAAAAACAAGGTGTTTTTAATTTAGTATCTGAGGTGGTAAAGTGAACGGTAAAGAAAAACGCTTCAAAATTTCTTTTAATTCTCCTGTAATACTCGGCTTTACTTTGATTTGTCTTGCAGCATTGCTTTTAAACACCATTACAGGCGGTCTTGCTAACAGAATAATATTCAGCGTATATCGCTCCTCAATGCTTAATCCTCTGACTTATATCAGATTTATCGGTCATATTTTCGGCCATTCGGGCTGGCAGCATTTTATCGGAAATATTATGCTTATTCTTGTTATCGGGCCATTGCTTGAAGAAAAATACGGCTTTCGCAATATTCTTGCTGTTATCCTTTCAACAGCTCTCATAACGGGAATTATCCATTTTATGTTTTTTCCGCATACTATGCTTCTCGGAGCAAGCGGAGTTGTTTTTGCTCTGATACTTCTTTCTTCCTTTGTAAGTATAAAGGAAGGGGAAATTCCAATGACTTTTATCCTTGTTACGGTTATATACATAGGTCAGCAGATTTTTGAGGGAATTTTTGTCAACAACAATATTTCAAATCTCACTCATATTATTGGCGGAATTACAGGAGCAGGAATGGGATACGCACTCAACAAACGCAAAGGGTGAATTTTATGCTTGAACGAAGTAAAATCTATCGGCTTGATGATTATTTTATAGAGCCGGCAAAGAGAAATGTTCCCTGTGTGTATTTTTGCAGATTATGCGGTTACAATGATGAAATTGATAAATTTATACTGAAATATTATACCTGCGCTTTAACTGAAGGAGTTGTGGTGGAGGGGAAAATAAATAATCCCGACCCCAATAATCTTTCATATTATAATGAAATCCTCGGCGATGAGTTTCAGCTGAGCGTGGGGTTTATCGGGGATTCCTTGAAAAGATGGCTCCCCAGAATGTCTGTTTCACAAAGACAAACAACAGCCATAGCTATATACGATGCCCTTGACGATTTGCGTAAAACAGGAAAAAATGCAAATATGCTGAAAAATGCGTATATAAAGCTTATGTGCTGGCTTTACTATAAATTTGAACGGATAGTCAATAAGCTGTCCGACAACTTTGCACCGAAAATCCTTTACGAGGGTGAACCCTCAAATTACGAGCTTATATTGCTTTCTGTGCTTTCCCGTGCAGGCTGTGATATAGTTATGCTTCAATACAACGGCGATAATAATTATCTTGCCCTCGATCCGCAGTCAAAGCTTTCGGATAAGTACGAAAGCAGCGGTATGACCTCGTTTCCGCAGGGTTATTCCATTGCTTCATTGCGAAACAGAAAGCAGAAAGAGGACAGCGTTGAAAGGCTTTACGGTGCAGCACCAAAGCTTACCAACTGCACAAATGCATGGATAAGCGGAGTTTTTCCTGCTGATGTGCTGAAACCTGCTGCTGAGCGTGGAACTGATGAGCGATTTTTCTACAATTGCTTTATGCGAATCAACGGCGTTGAGGATAAGTTCAACTATCAGAACAGCCTTATTCAGTTCAGTTCAGAACTGAAAAAATCCGACAGAGGTTTTGCGGTAGTTGAAAATGGACTTGCTCCGCCTACACCCGATGAAATTTCCGCTATACACAGGGGGAATTATCAGACCGCTGACCAGATGCTTGGGGATTTATCCGCAAAAATCGGCTATAACGGCGATTCTCAGCTTATTGCAGTTATTCGCAAAACTTTTATTGACATTCTTTTGCAGGAGTCAAAAGCTGAGGGTATGAATCTTTCAAGGCTTACAAATATGGCTGTATATCTCATCTGTTGGTTCAGACGATATCAGTCAAAGCTTTTCGGCAGCCGCAGAATGCCTATGGCTCCATGCCTTGTTGTATTCGGCGGAATTCAGAATAAAAAGGAAATTCCTTTTTACAGATTTATGGCAAGGCTTCCTGTTGATGTGGTTATTCTCAATCCCAACAAGGGGATAAAGTGTCAGCTTGAAGATGAACTGCTGTATGAGATAAATTGCGATGACTCCATTGAAATCAGCGAATTTCCCAATGAAAACGCAACGGTGCGGATTGGTACAGTTGCCTATCACGCTGAACGTGAACTTGATACCCTTATGTATCAGGATTCGGGAATGTACAGGGCTATGCAGCATGAAGCAGCTACAACGGTTATGCTCAGCACTATGTATGAAGAAATCGGAATACTGTGGAATCAGGAGCTTAAATATCGCCCTAACTTCCTCACAACCGATAAATCCGTAGTAATGCCCGTTATTTTTGCAAAGGTATCGGGCGTAAAGGACGGACAGGTTCCTCAATACTGGTCGCTGATAAAATCATTTATAACTCCCGAAACATTCGTAGTGAAAAACGGCCCGTTAATCAATTCCGCTGCATTGAATCAGATGAAAAGCATTGCGGCAGGATTTCTCAAAGACGGTAAATTACAGAGAGAAAAAATTCGTTCTCATCAATGCTATACCTACGGATTTCTGAGAGAGAGTATGCAGAACCATATACTTGATAAGTTGCAGGCTTTAATTGACAGAAAGCTTATCAAGGGTACTTTTGAAAATGGTGCGGAATATGCTATAATTGCCGTTGCACTTACGATGAACATTCAACTCACAAGAATGATTCAGAATTTTGACTTTACAAAGACAAATCCAAAAATTATATATATAAACACAGGAGAAAAAATTATTTCCCTTGAGGATTCAATCCTCATGGCTTTTCTCAGTCTTATCGGCTTTGATGTACTATTTTTTGTTCCTACAGGGTACAGAACAGTCGAGAATTTTTACAATAGTGATATTCCGGACGAACATCAGGCGGGAACTTACATCTATGATTTAAGAATTCCTGATTTTCGCACGGTTTCATCAAATACACGTCAGTCATGGCGTGAAAAAATCTTTAAGAGAGGTATATGAATATGGGATTAAACTTCAAAAGCGTACCTACTGCACCTGCTGAACCGGTACAGGAAGTAGTGCAGGCGGCTCCGGCTGTCGTTGAGGAAGTCAAGCAGTACGATATTGTTGCCGACAGACAGCAGTTGAATACTCAGCTTGTGAATTCTCAGGAAGTTGACACGATTGTAAGCACAATTGAACTTGACAATCTTGAATCAATTGTTTCATTCGGTCACGAAGCAGCGGAGGAAATTTCAAAGGCATCTGATGTCATTCTCAACAGCGTGAATATGTCACAGCTTGATGACTCAAGTGCTATGCTTAACAGCCTTGCTAAAATCATGTCAAAGTTTGACGTTGAAGAAATCAAGGAAGAACCGGGGATTTTGGGTAAGATTTTCGGCAATCTCAGAAAACAGCTTGACAGAATCGTTGAAAAGTATCAGACTATGGGCGGCGAGGTTGATAAAATCTACGTTCAGCTTAAAAAGTATGAGGAGGAAATCAAGCAGTCAAACCGCAAGCTCAATCAGATGTTCGAAGCAAATGTGCAGTACTATCACGAGCTTGTAAAATACATCCTTGCAGGTGAGCAGGGCTGTCGTGAACTGGAGGATTATATCATCAAAAGACAGAGCGATATGGAGCTTACAGGTGATAATTCAATCCAGTTTGAAATCCAGAGTTTACAGCAGGCACTTGTTATGCTTGAACAGAGAACTCAGGATCTGCGTACAGCGGAAAATGTTGCAATGCAGTCAATTCCTATGATTAAGACTATGGAATTCAGCAATATGAACCTTGTAAGAAAAATCAATTCAGCCTTTATCATCACTCTCCCTGTTTTCAAACAGGCACTTGCACAGGCAATTATGCTTAAAAGACAGCGTGTTCAGGCTGAGGCTATGTCTGCTCTTGATGAAAAGACAAATGAATTGCTTATTAAAAATGCAAGAAATACAGCTGAACAGTCAAGACTTACAGCTGCACTTGCTTCGGGAAGTTCTATAAAGGTGGATACTCTTGAAACTACATGGAGAACCATTATGAACGGTATCGAGGAAACAAAGCAAATTCAGGAAATTGCAAGACAAAAGCGTGTTGAAGATCAGGCAAGACTTGAAATGATAAAAACAGAATTTAACCAGAAGTACAATATGCCTGGTAAAAAATAAATATAAAGGGGAAATTTATTATGCCAATTAATTTAAGTAAAGGTCAGAAGGTTGACCTCACAAAGGGTAATCCCGGACTCAAGAAGATTATGGTAGGTCTTGGCTGGGACGTTAACGCATTCGATTCAGGTACATCATTTGACCTTGACGCAACTGTATTTATGCTTGGTGCAAACGGAAAATGCCCTACAGAAAAGGAATTCATTTTCTACGGAAACCTTGAACACGTAAGCAGTTCTGTAAAGCACCTCGGCGATAACCTTACCGGTGACGGTGACGGCGATGACGAGCAGATTTTAGTTGACCTTTCAACAATTCCTGCTAATGTAGAAAAGGTTGCATTTGCAGTTACAATTTATGACGCTGAATCAAGACGTCAGAATTTCGGTCAGGTAAGCAACGCTTTCATCAGAATTGTTGATGAAACAACAGGCAATGAGCTTATCAGATACGACCTCGGTGAAGATTTCTCAATTGAAACAGCTGTTGTAGTCGGTGAACTTTACAGACACAACGGCGAGTGGAAGTTCAATGCAATCGGCAGCGGATTCCAGGGCGGACTTGCTGCACTTTGCGGTCATTTCGGTATTCAGGTAGCATAAGGAGGAAATAACAATGGCAGTTAGTTTACAAAAGGGACAGAAAGTAAGCATTACAAAGGACAATCCCGGACTTTCAAACGTAGTGGTAGGTCTTGGCTGGGACGTAAACCGTTTTGATACAGGCGGCGGCTTCGACCTTGATACAGCAGCATTCATGCTTGGCGACAACGGCAAATGCCCTACAGATAATGAATTTATCTTCTTCGGAAATCTCAAACATTCCACAGGATGTGTTGAGCATCTCGGCGATAACCGTACAGGTGCAGGTGACGGCGATGACGAGCAGATTAAAATTAATCTCAATGCAATTCCTGCAAATATCAGCAGAATAGCATTTTCTGTTACAATTTATGACGCTGATGCAAGAAGACAGAATTTTGGTCAGGTAAATAATGCTTATATCAGAATTTACAATGAATTAACAGGTGAAGAAATTCTCAGATACGACCTTGGTGAGGATTTCTCAATTGAAACAGCAGCTGTATTCGGCGAACTTTACAGAAACAACAACGAGTGGAAATTCAACGCAATCGGAAGCGGTTATCAGGGCGGACTTGCTGCTCTGTGCGGCAATTTCGGCATTGATGTTGAATAAATCAGGGAGGATATAGACAATGTCAATCAGTTTACAAAAGGGACAGAAAGTCAGCTTAACAAAGGATAATGCAGGCCTTGCAAAGGTAGTAATCGGACTTGGCTGGGATCAGGTACAGCAGAAAAGAGGTCTGTTTGCTCCTAAGCCTGCACAGATCGACTGCGACGCTTCTGCTATTATGCTCCAGAACGGCAAACTTGCCAATAAAGCAGATATTATTTACTACGGAAATTTAAATCACAGATCAAATTCAGTTCGTCATATGGGCGATAACCTTACAGGAGCAGGCGACGGCGACGATGAGCAGATAAAGGTTGATCTTGCAGCAGTACCTGCTGATTACGACAGAATCATTGTTGTTGTAAATATATTCCAGGCTGTTCAGAGAAAACAGGATTTCGGAATGATTAAGAATGCCTTTATCCGTATCATTGACGACAGAACAGGTGTTGAAATGTGCAGATACAATCTCACAGACAACTATTCAGGAATGACATCAATGATTTTCGGTGAACTTTACAGACACAACAACGAGTGGAAGTTCAACGCTATGGGACAGGGAACAACTGATCCCGGACTTGCTGAACTTGCAGGAAGATTTCAGTAAATTTTATAGCAAACGACAAAATCTTTTGGCGTTTGCTATTTGCCGATCCGCACATCCGCAAACTTTAGTTTGCGGATGTGCGAGGCACTTTAAATCATTAATTATAGTGAATGTCAAATTATATTTGACGTTCACTATAATTTATATCACAGGGCAATACCTCAAATCCATACGACAGACTGCCGCAGGGGATGACGGTATTGCCGGCAATTTCTATTATTTCAGAATAACATTCCAGTTATTCTTGCTGACCTTGCTGTAAATGGACATAATAGCCTTTTTACGCTGTGCCTTATAGAGGAATAAAGCACCAACAAAAGCGAGAAGCGACAAAACAACAGCGAGAACAATTCCTATTGCACCGCCTACAGTTGCAAGGAGTGCTGCCCAGATAATTATGAGTAATACAATAAGAATTGGGAGATAAATCCTAGTAAAACCGCCATTTGTAATTTTCATATACTGCATTACATCGTGACGGGAGAGGCAGTCGTAGTGACGAATAAGGATTTTATCTGTTCTTGCCCAGTTGCAGAATTCCTTGATAGAAGTAAATCCCTGACTGAAATCCTGACCTGTTTCGTTCACTCTGTACCAGACTGTATATGCACCGTTGCCCTTAGGGATACAATCGAGAACGTGAATCATTGTGCCCGGTTTTGCCTGACCACTTAAATTTTTGGAAACGATGAAGTTTCTATCAATGGCTTCATCGAATTCTAAAAGATATTGTGCCATAATTTTCTTCCTTCCATTTATAAATTAGAACACACAGCCAAAAATCGGCATATGTAAAATTATCATTAAAGGCTTTATAATGCAAGCCTGTAAATAATCTGCATTTTACGCTGAAAGATTATTTTCTGCGTATATTGAAATTGGCTTTGGCAACCTTTTTTCTTTGCTTAGCCTGTTTCATAAGGTCCTCTTTTGACATAGGCTGAGTCTGAGCTGTTCTTTCAGAGGGAACAGAATTAATATTTCCATTCTCTGTCTGCTTGTCATTATCGGAAAGCTCTGCAAAGTAAACTATATCGTTGTTATCGCCGGAATTCGGGGCAGATTCCATAAACGGATTGTTTTCATCAAGCTGAACACCTGTGGAATACTGCTCATTTGAAGCTTTGAACTTTTCAGAGAAATCAGATTTATACTCATCAGGGGCAGTATTTGTAATAAAGCCCATTTTTTCAAGGTCTGACTCGTTTGGAGTATAATCTCCATTATCGTCATCATCGCCGAATCCGCTGAAAAATCCTGACATAGCATCGGAAGAAACAGCAGGCTGAGGAGCAGCAGCTGCAGCTACAGAAGCTGGAGTTTCGGTTATATCGGGAACTGAAAATCCGCTGTCAGCAGGTGCAGGAGCTTTCTCGCTGAAATCTTCCTTTACTTCCTCATTTTCAGCTTCTTCCTCACCGATAAGGGAAGTAATGGGAACGTACTCAGAAGGGGATATATACACATTACACTTTGTGTTTGCAGGGTCCAATGACTGAACAATCATAAGTTCAGCGGCATTAGGCACAACAACGCTGAAATCTGCAAGAGAAAGCGTTATCATCTGCAAAGCACGTGTCATATCCGCATTGTTCATAGCTACGACAGCCATATATTCAGCAGGGATAATACCTGCGGTCTGGTTAATCATATACAACGAAGAAACGCCTGATATAATATCATAGTTTTTAGCAAGAATTGCACATATATGGGCATTGGCAGAAAAAGCAAGCTTAGGCTCTCTGCGGACGATCTGCTCCGCAGCCTCTCTGACCATACTGTAAAAAACATTTAAAGCCATAAAAAATCACCGATTACCCTTTCAATTTTTAGGTTTTGGTTTACGTGCAAGAAGGCGACGCTTGTTTTCTTCGATTCTGTTCTTAATTGTTTCTGAATTTGCTCTGAGGATTTCCTCATCATATACACAGGAAATCGAAATATCGTCCTGTGTACCGTAATTAGTACGTTTCTGAATATTTTTGCTTACTGTTTCGGCAAAATTAGGTGATTCAACAAGCTGGTCAGCAATGATTGTATGGTAATTTAGGAACTCCAAATCACTTCCGAATGAGGTATAAAGACCGTCAGTTGAAACAAAAATCGCTCCTATTTTCTTGTTATCCACATAATAGCTGTTGAACATTGAAATTGCGTTTGAATTGCACATAGAAGCAGTAATATTTGCAGGATTGGATTCCTCGTAATCAATAATCATTGATGTGAAGCCGTCCTCAAAAACGGCAATAAGGCTTCCGTCACCTATCTGAAAGCCGAATGTAAAATCCTTGCTCATAACGGAAGCAACAAGAGTTGTACCGTAAAAGGATTCAACAGAAATTTCAGCTAATTCTTCGGGAGTAAACATACTTTTTTCTTCTTCAGTAACAGGATTCTGATTAAAATGCTCATTAACCCTGTTATTCCATTCGGAGATAATCTGCCGTTGGATATTTCTTATAATCCTCTTATGATTTTTCGGAAACTCCTTGTTGAACTCAGCGGCATCGGCATAAAATCTTTTGACAACATCTAAAGTACAGTTTACTGCAATTTCTGAACCGATATTACTTCTGAAGTGCTTTTTACTGCCGTGACCGTCAGCAACAACTGCAACGGAAAAATCCTCAGCGGCATAGTGAGCTGAACTGTCCTGACATATCATATTTTTAGTGATATGACTTGCGCCGGTCATTGAATAGCTGAAACCCTTATACATTGTTTACACTCCCTTTTGGAATCATTTTTACCAGCCTGTATCGAAGGAGATATCGTCGGAATCTTCCTGTGAAACAAGCTCCTGAATCTGCTGACCGAGAAGCTTCTGCTTTGAAGCAAAAACGTCGTCAGCGTTAAGTTCTTTGCCGTTATCCTCGGAGAGAGTCATACTCTTACTTCCGATCTGTGAAGCTGTTACGGCTACAATTTTAATCATCTGTGCAAGCTGGCTGCCTGTATAAGCGTGAACTACAGTATCCTTTGAACCTGTAAATTCAGCCAACATATCGTCATTTGCCTCATTACCGATACCAAGAGCAGCTTTAAGACCGAACTTGTACCAGCTGTTTGAGTAAAGCTCACGGAGTCCCTTCTTGTAATCGTCAGAGGGATAGCCGTCTGTCATCAGGAAGATAACGGGAGCAAATGAAAGGGAGGGGGAGCTGAGGAAGCTGTTACGTGACATTCTTGCGGAAAGTTCCTCGAAAGCAGCACCCATACTTGTAACGCCTGAGGCATTGAGTCTGCTCCACTGGAAATCCTCGATAGAGATAGGAGCAGAGTACATCCATTTAATATCAGTTGAGAAAGTGAGAACGGCAACCTTTACATCGGTATCAGCCTCGCCGACCTTACGGATTTCGGGGATAAGCTCCTCCATAACGGTATTAAGCTCACCGATTTTCTTACCTCTCATACTTGCAGAAGTATCAATCACAAAGAATATAACAAGGCTCTTTTTTGAAACGCTTGTTGCACCCAGCGGATCGTCATCGTCAAAATCAAAAGCATTATCTGCTGTTGTATTTGGCTTTACATTCATATTTTCGCTCATAATGAGTACATCCTTTCAAACTATATTTTTGCTTTAACTTCACCGAAGTCGATTTCCAGACCTTTCCAGATTGGGAAACCGCTGCCGGGAGCAATATCATAGAATTGACCGTCGGGCATTTTAACATTCCACTTTTTATCGGAAAGATTTTTAATACCCAGAATGCCGGGACGAAGCTTATTTTCAACAAGTTCACCTGCGATGCTGAGGAAATCGTCGCAATCCGGATATACATCGCATTGATAGAACTGACGGCCGAGATAAAGGGGAACACGGAAATCGCTGTTTGAGAAAGCAATTGTAGAGAAAGTCATTCCGCACTTAGGGCATCTGTAGGTGACATCATCGGGCTTTTCAAACATAGAAGTGAAATTAGTTCTTCCGCAGCCGCACATAATGATTTCAGAACGGAGTCTGAGGAAAAGATTCTGCCACTCGTTTTCGATAATACGCTTGTTGGAATCGTGAACACCCTCTGTAAATGAACGGAGAAATGCGTCCTTGATATATTCAGGATAAAGCCGCCAGAATTTGATAACATTGTCGTGAATTCCACGTACAGGGCGGTTAGAATCGTTATCGGGGTCATATACGAAAACAGCTTCCTGACCGTAGTGTTTAAGTTCAGAGGATTCTGTAAGGCAAATATCCTTGACAACCTTTTCGCCTTCCATGGGGTCGCCACGGAAAAGGAGCTTGAACAGAACTACAGCAAGGGAATATTTATCTGTCTGAACATCGGGCTTTGCAACTCCACGGACAATTTCGGGAGCCATATAGCCCGGTTTACCGCCGATACCGAAGTTACTTCCCTCGGGAGCGATGTTATCACAGTCGCAGACGAGAACAGCACCAGTTTCAACATTGATGAAGAAACCGCCGTCATTAAGGTCCTGATAGCTTTTACCTGCACGGTGGAGCTGACGGAATGAATTTACAATATTGATAACAGCAGTAACCATTGCATAGAGGTTAGCAAAACGAACTGATTTCTTTACAGCCTTACCTGTAAGGGGGTCAATAACAAGTTTGTATGTATTGAGGATATCAACAAAGGAATCGAAGCTTTCGGGCTTTAAGTCCATAATATATCCGAATCCGCCGTCAGCAGTTTCCTTAGTCAGGTATTTAGGCCAGAGGAAACGATTGCTTGGAGCACCATCAGCAATGTTATTTCTTAGATTTTCACGGAAATCCTTTGGTCTTTTGATTTTATCCACATCGTACCATTTAAGCGCCCATTCCATACCGTTGAATTCAACGAGATAAACGCTTCCCTGACCGCCGCTGCCGATTTTCTTGAGAACTTTGGCTCTGCCGCCGAATTCCATTTCAATCTGTTGGCCGAATTTGAGGTCTATCATATATATCTGCTCCTCTCTTTAGAATATAACGCTGTTATACAAATCCATACCCATAGGCACGGTTTTCCAGCTTATTTTGTGATTAATGCAATACTTGTGTGCATAAGAATTTTCATAGCATTTTATTGTAAGGTTAGGACAGAACATAAAAGCATTTTCGTCAATGAATTTTACGCTGTCGGGAATATAAACCATTGAAAGGTTTTCGCAGTTGGAGAAAGCCTGTACACCGATACTTGTAACAGTTGGCGGAATATCAGCCATAGAAAGAGATGTACAGCCGAGGAATGTATTTTCCTCAATTTCAAGTACTCCGTGGGGAATTTTTATTGATTCAAGTTCGGAGCATTGGTCAAAAGCACCGTGGCGGATAATACGCAGAGAAGGGGGAAGCTCAATTGAACGAAGATGCTTACAGCCTGAAAATGCGTATTCTTCAATAGCAACGAGAGTAGGGGGCAGCTTAATGCTTTTCATAGAAGTATATCTGTCAAAAGCAAAAGCCTCAATTTTTGTATATTCCTTATTGATAACAATATTTTTAAGAAGCTTATATTTCAAAGCGTCAATAGGACGTAATACGCAGGAATCAATATTAACTGATTTCGGGATTTTCGGCTGTTCTTCAACAGTGGGAGCAGCCTGAAGGGGAACGGGATTCTCAGTTTCTTTAAGAGGCTCGAATTCCCATTTCATCATATAGGTAATGCAGGCAAGGACAAATTCAGCAGCCCTGTCTGAGAGGAAACACTCGTTAAGAAGGAAGTTTCTCGCTCTCATAATGGCAATGCTCCTGTCTTCCTCGTTGAACATATTCTGAAGTACGCCCGCATTAATTGTATAAATGAGAAGCCGACATTCAGCTTTATAATCAGCAAGATAGTCCATTAACAGAGCCTTGAGGGATCTGATATTTACAGGTTTTATGCTGAAATTCTCAACAATGAGATTGTAGAGGATACGCTGTATTTCAAGGGTATTATCAAATCCTTCAATCTGCTGTGGAACCGGAGCGCCGCAGCTTGGACAGGAAAGATCATTTTCATTAAGCTCTGAAAAGCAGATTTCGCACTGCATATTAATTCTCCTTGTAATTTAATTTAAGCTCCGATATTGACAGTTTCATTGAGAGTTTTGTGAATATTCTCAATAATAGACTTGATTTCCTTGAGTGAAGCGGAAATTTTATCGGAATTGCCGTTTGTATCGTTGACGCTTTCGTCAAGAGATTTTAAAGATTTGAGAGTTGTTTCAAGAATAACGATCATCTGATTGATACCCTCTTTATCGAGAGAGTCATTGTTCTTGCAGAATATAATGATGTTAGTAACGAGGTCGTTAAGTATCTTGGTTTTTTCGCTTGTCTTGGAGGAAGTTTGTTCAATTGAGGATGTATTTGTGTTGACATCTTCAATTTTTTCCTGTAAATCCTCAAAGAAATTACGGCATTTATTGGTAATCTCAGTATATTTTTCTTCCTGTTCATTGATATTCTTCTGGAGTTCAACAAGAATATCCTTTGAACGGATAATGCAGTTGTTAGGGGAATTCAGACCACGGCAGATAGCGGTAGCCATTTCACGGCAGGAATTATAACCGCAGGCACGGCAGTCGTAGCACTTATCCGCATCAGTTTCCTTGCCCATCATCTTGAAAACGGTATCAAGCTGAGCGTCTGAGGGGATAGGAGAAGGAGTCTGAGCCTTATTTGTTCTCATAAAGTCCTCAACCTGGAGTTCCTCGTCAAACTTTTTGAAAAGCTTATCCTCTGCCTGACGGAAAACGCTGGTTTTACGGCGTTTTTTAGCTTCTGTTTCAAGATTTCTTATCAATCCCATAACAGTAAATGGTGAAGATTTGATTTCAGCAGCGGGACCCATTGCACAGCCGTATTCACAGGAGATAACGTCCATAATTTCGGGACGGTTGGAATCCTTAGTGTTTGCGTATGCGTCAATATCGCTGTAAACCTTGTTTACACCCTCTGATGAATAGATATTAAGTTCAGGGTCGTGAAGATGGAGATTGTCCTTGAATCCGTCGGGACGGATATAAGCAGCACCCAGCTGTCCCTGCATATCATCGAAACGGTATTCATATTCATCTTCTGAATTTGTATGTAAAACTATGCCGTTTGCGTCGAAATACTCCATAAGCTTTTTGAAAGTTACGCTGTATTCAACAAGACCTGTTTCGATAAATTCATTTTTCTGAGCGAGGCAGGGAGTAAGAACAGCAATTGGGTTTGTTCTTCTCAAATATTTTTTGATATATGCAACAGTGCAGCCTATTGGGCTATGAATTGGAGAGAGATTTTTTAAAATGCTGGGCTGATATGCTTCGATGTATTTTACAACAGCCGCACATTGCTGGGAAATATACTTGATTCTGCGCTGGTCCTGCATAACTTTGAGATGAGCCCATGTGCAGATGTCGGCACCTAAAGCAATATCATAAATTACGCAGCCCTTACTTTTGAACCAGTCGAGTATACCTACCCAATGATTGGGGAGTGCAGTTCTGATAGCAGGGGATACGAGGATGATTGTCTTATCCTTTTCAAGACGCTGCATACATATTCTTGTGTCATCAATGTAATCTCTTGCACCGTGAGTGCAGACCTTGATACATTGACCGCAGGCGATACACTTGTCGGTATTTACATTAGTGATATATCTGCCGTCCTCAAGCATTTTAGTAATATTAGCTTCAGGGGCAGGGCAGCTGCGTACACAAGCGTTACAGCCGACGCATTTTTCGGGTT